>CAZXAO010000034.1:8939-12813 GCA_964638465.1 uncultured bacterium
CGGGCGGTGGGGGGGGATGCGGGGGGGGGGGGGTCCCCCCGCGGGCGGGGGGGGCGGGGGGGGGGGGGGGGGAAAAGGGGGGGGGGGGGCAGGGGGGGGGGGGGGGGCGCCCTGAAGGCGTTGAGGGATGGGGGTTTCAAAGATGTAGGCGTAGGCGCAGGAGCCGTAGGCCCGGCACTGGCGGCAGTCCGGCTGGTGGGTGATGCACACGGATCGGCGCAGGGCCCATCCAAAGGCGCCCCGCAGGGTGTTGCCGGGATACCGGGGCAGGGTCAGGGGCTCCAGGGGCACGAAGGCCACGGAGAGATCCAAGAAGGGAAAGTCCCACAAATCTCTTAGAACTTCCAGCCCTGCTGTTGTCCCCATGACGGTTTTTCCTTGCCGATTTGGGCAAGTATACAGGCTATTCTTCCCCTAAGAACTCCAGGATGAGGTCGTTGAGACACTGAAAAGCGTCTGCTGGATCAATTTCGGGTTTCCAGTCGGGCCGGAAATTTTCCCACCAGGCCAGCATGTCTTTGAGGGCGGGGAAGACGAAGGTTTCGGGATCCGACCCGATGGTCTCCTCCAGACTCCTGCGCGAAAGGGGCTCCCAGCCGTGGGCAATGATGGACCGGTTCCGGAGCTGGGCCAGCCAGGAAAGGACCTGAATGTGTTCCCATGTGGTCTCCCAGTCGGAGGGGAGGAGGCCGGCTTTGCCGGCACAGTAGAACAGGCCGAGGAGGGCGGAGCGGTTAAGGTCGTTCTGGATGCGTAAGGGGGTGTGGGCCTGCGGTGTCCTCCGCTCTACCGGGACACCGTTTGGGTCCACGAAAAGACGCCGGGCGCAATCCAGCAGATCTGACCTCTGAATATGGCTTGCCTGCAGCCGGGACTCGGAGGGATGCACGACCTCCAGATGCCGCAGGAGGACCTCGGGGAACACTTCCAGAAAGCGGAAGATCCGTCCCAGAAAGTCGTGGAACATGTTGCGTTTGAGGACCACCCGGGCGTTCCAGACGAGTTCGTGGACGAGGAGCCAGCGATCCTTGGGGGTCTGGGGGGTGCTGGAGGGCAGGGCATAGAGTCGTCGCCATTGATCCGGACGGATCTGGCCTTCCGTATGCTCCAGGTGGCTCTGGGCCTCCTGGAAATCCAGGTTCAGGCGAGCATCGCCGTAATAGGCCAGGTGAAGGGCTACCTGGATCGCCTCTTCCGGCCAGATGTATTGTCCCGAGAGGTCCTGGAGGATGCGGGCGACACCCGCGTAGTCGTATTGATCCAGGAGGGCCTGCAGGGTACGCCGGAGCGGCCACTGTTTGAGGCGGGGGGCGAGGGCCAGGGTCTTGACCAGGGTCTCGGCAGAACCCTGACGGGCTTCCCGGGCCTGGAGGAGTTCCAGTTGCGAGGCGGGGAGCCGTTCCGTCAGGCTGATGACGAAGGCCACATTCAGGGCCGGAGTGCCCGGACCCACCAGCAGATAGAAGGGCTCCCGTTGAAGATCCGGGTACCTCTGGAACTTCTCTTGAAAGCGTGCCCGAAGGATCTGCAGGGCCTCCACATAGTCGGCCGGATCGGAGGTGTAGCGGAGGGGGTGGATGTGGCGGGTGGGGGGATCGGGCAGGAGCCGATCGGGGAGGCCGCGTTCCCGTCGGAGGGGAGCACCCGCCCCGGATTCCAGGTACCGAAGGTACTGGAGCACCACCTTCGTCATCCCCTCGGTGTCGGAGGCGTGGAACCGGGGATCCTGCTGCGAGGTTTCCACGGGGAACCAGGTCCAACCTTCGGGCCAGTGGGCCATACGGACCAGTTTCTTGAGCGTGGCCTCCAGGATGGGAAACCGTACCCAGGAGACCCATTGGTCCACCGGGGTGCGTTGAAGGATCTCCAGGAGCTGGGGCAGGTGGGTATCGGTTCGTTCGTAGCCGATGCGTTCCAGGACTTCGGGGATGCCCTCCTGAAAGAGGGATCTGTGGAAGCGTTGCCACTGGCCTCCGATGAGGAGGCGGAGATCACTGCTGCCATAGCATGACACCAAGACCGGCATGACCACCTCCCGATTTTTTTAAGGATAAACCCCACTGCTTACCGGTGATGGGTTCGCCCAAGGATTTCTGCCGGTTTGGAGATTTCTTAAAACCTCTACAGCCAGCCTCGCCTCTGGCGGAGGAGCCATTCCAGGAGGAGGGTGACGAGAAGGGCGGCCAGGAGCCAGGGAGAGCGGGCAAAGCGGACCCGGAGGGTTTCTTTTTGAATGTAGGATGCCAGGGGGGGCGGCGCTGTATCGGCCCACACCCGGCCCCCGGTGCGTCGGGCCAGGCGGATCAGGAGCAGGCTGTCGGTCCCCTGAAGCCGGGACTCCACATCCACGGGCACCACCCGGTACCTGAGAACCTCACGCCCCAGGGTGTCGGCCGCACGGCCATACAGCACCTGGATCTCGTGGGGACCCGGGGTGTCGGCTGCACGCAGCCGGGCCTGGAATCGGCCGGGTTCTATCTCCACGAGGTCGGGTCCTCCGGCCCCCCGGACCCAGGCGTCCGGGATCCGGCGGCCCCGGAAGTCGGTGAGCAGGGCGTCCACGGTGAGTTGGCCTCCTGGTGGAGGGGTCGGCGGGTCCACCGAGGCCCGGAAGAGCACCTGATGGCGAAGCAGCTGGGCGAGCCAGCGGTCCCAGAGGGAGTCCCACACCCGGGGGCGGGCCAGGGCCCATCGCCACACCTGGCCGGAGAGGAGCCAGAGCCGGGGGCCTGCGGTGGTGTCCCAGAGGGCCAGGGGCTGGAGGCCGCCCTGCGGACCCCGGAGGTGGAGAAGGGACTGGCCGCCGCGGGCCTCGGGATACGGACGCAGGTAGTCCAGGGGTGGGAGCTCTGGATGGTCAGGCCACAGCCAGGGGCCGGGAACCGGAACCCCACCACCGCCGGCCCCGGGCCCGAGGATGACCACGCGAGGGGTGGTGTCCTGGGGAACGGCCGGCGGAGCCACCTCCACCACCAGGGTGAAGGCCTGCGGGTCCGGTGGCGTGGGGCTCGTTTCCGGAGAGGCCCCCAGGTGTCGCCAGCCTGCGGGCGTCTGGAGCCAGACCTCCACCCGGCCGTAGGTGGCCAGGGTGTAGCGCAGGGCCCGCACCACGGGCAACGGACGGTACACCCGGATCAGGGCCCGGAAAGGGACGGGATCTACCTGGATCCGGTGGACCCGGGTGTCGCCCGTGGGACGCCAAAGTGCTTTGACGCTATGTCGCCCTGGAGGCAATCCGGGGAGAGACACCGCGGTCTGCCACTGGCTCCGGTCCGGGACCGCCAGGGATGCGGCGAGGGAGTCGTCCAGGAAGAGTGAGAGGGTGCCCGGCGCCGGCGGCGAGGGCCAGGCCAGGAGGAGGGTGAAGGGGGTGTGTTCCAGCAGGCGGTGGGGGGCGTCCAGCCGCAGGTCTCTCAAGGGAGAGGGACGGGTGGTCGGCCGGGGCCACCAGACGCTCACCGGATAGGGGTAGGGGATCTCCAGGGGCGAAGGCCCGGCGTTGTGGAGGCCGTCGGAGAGCAGGAGCAGGGGGCCCTGGAGTCGGCGAAGGGGCACCGAGAGGTCGGTGAAGGCGCCCTGGGGGGTATCCACGGGGCTTACCAGCAGGCTGTCCACCAGCGCCAGGACCCGGAGGGCAGGGTAGGCCTTCAGGCGTTTCAATTGTCGCTGGGTCTCTTGCCACTTGTTGTCCTGGTGCATGCTGCGGGAGGCGTCCACCACCACCTGGAGGGGAAGGGTCCTCTGGCGGTGCCAGGGGATGGCGGGGTCCAGGGCCATGAGCAGGAGGAGCAGCAGGCTCAGGCCCCGCAGTCCCAGGAGTCCGGGTTCCCGCCGACCGTACAGCCAGAGGGCGGCCAGCAGTGCCAGCAGGAAC
>CAZXAO010000035.1:0-12076 GCA_964638465.1 uncultured bacterium
CCAGGACCCAGTGTTTCTTGTCCTTCCAGCCCATCTGGTCCCAGCGGGCCCGCACCCCCATGGCCACGGTGGCGGCGTTCTCAAACAGGGAGTTCATCCAGGGCACAAGATAGGGGTTGAAGGGGTAGGTGGAGCCGTACACGGTATTACAGCCCGTGGCGGCCACGAGGGCCAGGTTTTCCTTGCCGTACTTGAAGCCCATGGCGGCCAGCATCATGCGGATGGTGGTCGCCTGGCCACAGCCGGCGCAGGAGCCCGCGCCCCCCACATAGAGGAGCGAGTCGCCGAGCAGCATGATGTCGGCCAGGGCCTTTTCGGTGATGTACTCCCGGGGTGTGTCGGGCAGGCGGCGGAAGAAGTGGAACACCTTGCGGTACTTGGGGATGGTGTCGTCTTCCTTGGGCCGCATCACCAGGGCGTCGTAGCCCATCTCGTGGCACACGGTGACGCACTCGCCGCACCCCTTGCACTTGGTGGGGTCCACATAGATGGCGAAGAGGGCGGGTTCCAGCCCTCGCTTGGTGGGGAGTTCGTAGAACTTCTTGGTGCGGGCCAGATGAGCCCGGATCAGGGGTTGATCCTCCTCGGGCACCTCCTTCAGGTACTCGCCCACCCTGGACTCAGGGATGACCTTGCCGAGGATGGCCGTATCCGGACATTCGGTCACGCACTTCATGCAGGCCACGCAGTTGGTGCTGATGAACTCGGGGATCTCCAGACCCACATAGGAAAAGTCGCGCAGAGCTCCGGTGCCCGGAGGGATGATGGAGCGGGCCACGCCCACATCGGCGGGCAGTTCGGTATCGCCTACGCCCTTGCGGTACGCACCGATCACCCGCTCGTTGAAGTCGGCCACATAGGATTCCACATCCAGGAGCCCCACCGAGGGCAGCCGGGATTCGTGGAGTGCCTTGTGTTCCCCGGGCAGTTTCGTGGCCGGGGTCTCCTCGGGCTCCAGGAACTCCTCAAACAATTCCTCGTGGTGGGGAGTTTTCTGGAACTCCTCCTCGGGGGAGGGTTTTTTGTTCTGGTCTGCCATGATGTTCACGCTCCTTTTGCCATGGCCCGAACGATGTCGGTCATGGAGAGAACTCCAATGGGGTACACCTTGCCTTCACGGGTTTCTGTGACCACCAGGCGGTGGATGCCGTGGTCCTTCATGAGTTTCGCAGCCTCTTCCAGGCTGGCCTCCGGCGAGATGGTCACCACCTCGGGGGTCATGATGTGCTTGGCCGAAAGGCCACGCCAGTGGTCCCAGTACTCTTCGTGGACCCGGATGTTCACGAGGTCGGTCTGGGAAACCACCCCGGCGAGGGTGCCGTCGTCGTTCACCACCACCAGGGCGGAGATGTTCCGATCGCTCATCAGCCGGGCCACCTCCTGGATGGGGGTGTAGGGGTGGCAGCTGATGACGGTTTTGGACATGCAATCCCGAACCTTCATCCCACACCTCCTATGAGGCGGCCTTCGCCTCTTCCTGAATGATCGCCCGGGGGATTTCAAACACCTCACGATACCCCCGTTGAACGGCCTTCAGGTTATCCTGCACCACCTGCTCGCCCCGTTTGCCGAAGAACTTGCGGAGCGACCGTTCCACGGCCTCAAAGATCTGCTCCTCGGTGAGCCCCCGTTCCTTGAAGAAGGGCACCACCTTCAGGAAGACCCCGAGGAGGACGATGCCCTGCATCCGCACCTGCAGGTCTGGCCGCGAGGCCACCTCCCGGGCGATCCTGGCGGTGTCCAGGGCCAGGACCCGGATGTTCTTCTCCCGGATGATGTCCCGGGCCGACCAGGGGATGGAGTGCCAGATCTCCCGGGGATCGGTCTCGGTGGTGTTGATGAAGAGCATGCCCCCGGGTTTGATGCCGGCCAGGGGGTTCCCCAGGTTAAAGGCGTTCAGGTTGTTGATGGGCACGAAGTCCACTTCCTTGAGCATGGAATGAATCCGGATGTGTTCCGGGGCGGCGATCAGGTAGTAGGTGGTGGGCAGGCCCTTCTTTTCTGCGCCGTACTGGGGATAGGCCTGCACCTTGAGGTTCAGGAGGTCGGCCACCAGGGTGGCGATCACCTTGTTGGTGGTCACCGAGCCCATCCCCCCCACCGAGTGGCCCCGCATGGTGAAGGTGCCCTCGGGCAGGCAGTCGGGGTCTTCGGGCCGTTCCAGGGCGTACTTGTGTTTGATGTTGAGCACGAAGTACCGGTGTTCACCCTGGTCTATCATGTGCTTCATCACCGCCAGGAAGTCCCCTGGCCGCACATCGCGGCCACCCAGCCCCGCAGAGCCGTAGTAGACATAGGGGATCCGATCCACCCTGGGGTAGTCCTCGGGGTAGCCGTGGGCACCGATGAGGGCGTCGGCGAAAGCGGCCTTGATCTCCCGGGCCAGGGGATTGGACTGGGCGGGGGGATCGTCCAGCCGTTCCACGACGGCAAAGGCCTTCAGATGCTTCAGCGCGTTGACGATCTCCGGGCCGGGGAAGGGCCGCAGGGTACGGGGGTTCAGGACGCCCACCTTCCAGCCGTACTTCTCCCGGGCGTAGTCCACAGCCGCCATGGCGGTTTCGGCCATGGTGCCCAGGGCGACGATGGCGTACTCAGCATCCTCCAGCCGGTAGGTCTCAATGAGGTCGTAGGGACGGCCGGTCAGCTCCGAGTATTCCAGCATGGCCCGTCGCAGGAAGGGTTTGAGATGGTCGTAGAAGTACCGCTGGGCAATCTTTCCCTTCATGTAGCTGTCCTGGTTCTGCACGACGCCGATCATCAGGGGATGTTCCGGATCCATGTAGTTCATCAGTTTCTCGCGGGGATCTCCTACGAACTGTTTCATCAGCTCGGGTTCGGGCAACCGCAGGGACTCAATGGTGTGGGTGGTGAGGAAGCCGTCCTGGACCACCATGTAGGGGGTCTGGCTGTCCTCGGCGGCCCGACGGGCGATCAGGGCCAGGTCGGCGGCCTCCTGGGCATTCTTGGCGAACACGATGCCCCAGCCCACATCGGCGACGCCAAAGACATCGTCGTGGCCGGCGTGAACATTGAGGCTCTGGCTCGTGAGGGCCCGCGCACCGATATGGAACACCACGGGCAGGCGTTTGCCGGAGATGACATAGAGCACCTCCTTCATCAGGATGAGCCCCTGGCTGGAGGTGAAATTCACCACCCGCCCGCCGGCTGCGGCGAAGCCCTCGGCCGCGGAAGCAGAACTGTGTTCGGACTCGGGTTCAATGAAGATCAGCGGTGTGCCCCACAGGTTCTTCTGGCCTGCGGCTACCCGCGCCTGATATCCTACCCCCATAGGGGTGGACGGCGTGATGGGGTAGGCGCAGGCCCCCTCGGTGATCTGGGATTCCACCCAGACCACCGCCTCGGACCCGTCGGCGGTGGTGGGAATCCCGGGGAAGGGAGCCTTCTCGTTGGAAATCATGGTCTGACGCCTCCTTGGATTTCTCACACCAGGCAACAATTATAAGCGAATTTTCAACTTTTTCACCGTGCAGAAGGGGCTTTCCCTTGAAAAATCAACAAAAACTCGCCCTTTCCGCGTGGTCCCCGGGGACACCCCTGCCCCGGCCCGGGTTGCCGGGGTTCTGGTAACCTTCTGGTGTCCAAAGGGATCGTAGAGAACCGTCCCCTTCTCCCTGGAACCGGAGGCTACGGGTCCGGCGGCCTTATCAGGCAACGCGAATCTGAAATCCCCGGTTTCTTGCGAGGCGCAGGGGGTGCGGTTATAGTTAATGGATAGAACGGGCACAAAAAGGAGGTGTCGTGTGTGGCGTACAGGTAAGCGAGGGGGGCTCCTGCTGATGGGAGCCCTGCTGGCGTGGACCGGGCTCCACGCCGACTGAACCTTTATCGGCGGCGGCTACATCAATGGGGTCCACATGCTCGGCAACGAGGTGTGGACCGCCGAGAGCGATGGCCGGATCCGCCACTCCTCAGACGGCGGCGAAACCTGGGAAAGCCTGCTGGTCCCTGCAGCCGTTCGCCTGGGCGGCGTGTACTTCGTGGATAGCAATACCGGCTGGGCCGTGGGCTCCGACGGCACCATCTTCCACACCACCGACGGCGGCCAGACCTGGGAACGGCAGACTTCGGGCATCTCCAACGACCTGAAGGGCGTGTTCTTCGTGGACGCCCAGAAGGGCTGGGCCTGGGGTCGGTCCGGCAAGATCCTGCATACCGAGGACGGCGGCCAGACCTGGGTTCTCCAGACCTCGGGCGTGACCAGCACCCTCTACTGGGGCTGCTTCCTGAACGACACCGTGGGCTATGTGGGTGGTTCCTCGGGCAAGATCCTGAAGACCACCGACGGCGCCAACTCCTGGACGCAGCAGAACTCCAACACCACCAACACCCTGTACGGCGTGTATGCCACCGACGAGGACCACGCCTGGGCCGTGGGCAAGTACGGTACCGTTCTCTACACCACGGACGGGGGGAACACCTGGGTGGCCCAGACCAACCTGAGCCCCAACTACTTTGAGAAGATCGTGATGGCCCCGGACAACCTCACCGGCATCCTGGTGGGCTGGGGTGGCGCCATCTACAAAACCACGGACGGCGGCCAGACCTGGACCCCCAAGGCCCAGGAGACCTGTCCGGGGTTCCGGCGGGTGGCCTTCGGCGACGCCGATCATGTGTGGGCGGTGGGCATCAACGGCTCCATCTTCCACTCGGCTGATGGCGGCCTCACCTGGGAACGCCAGGAGAGCCACACCTCCTCGTTCCTCATGGGTGTGGACTTCCTGAACGGCTCCCTGGGCTGGTACGCCGGCTACGACGGCGCCGTGGGCTTCACCACCGACGGCGGCCAGACCTGGACCCTGGTGGACGCCGGTACCACGGAGGACCTGAACGATGTGGAGGTGGTGACCAGCCAGGTGGTCTACATCGTGGGCCAGAACGGCTTTGCCGCCATGACCGTGAACGGGGGTACCACCTGGAGCCCGCTGAATACCGGGACCACCAACGACCTCAAGAGCGTGGAGTTCTACAACGGCAACTTCGGCATCGCCGTGGGCGAAAACGGCACCATCCTCCGGACCTTTACGGCGGGTCTCCTCTGGGAGGATGTCTCCGGTGCCACCACCAACAAACTCTACGATGTGGCCTTCCGGGATTCGCTGCACATCTTCGCCGTGGGCGTGGACGGCACCCTGCTTTACTCCGAGGACGCCGGCGCCACCTGGACGGTGCTGAACAGCGGCACCGGCCTGGACCTCTACCGGATCTCCTTTGCCTCGGAAACCGAGGGCTGGATCGCCGGCGGCGGCACGGACGCCTCGGTGCTCCTGCACACCACCGACGGTGGCCAGACCTGGGAGACCGTGGATCTCCACTCGGATCTCGCCGTCTGGGGCCTGGATGTCATCCAGCTGGATCGGGGAGATTACCTGGGGATTGCGGCCTCTAACGGCGGCGCCCTCTACCGGTATTCCACCCAGCCCACCTGGCCGGAACTCACCATCGCTGAGATCCAGGGTATGGCCGACCACTCACCCTACGAAGGCGACACGGTGATCACCTACGGCATTGTCACCGGTACCTATAGCCACGGGTTCTTCCTGGAGGAACGCCCCGGCGGCGCCTGGCACGGCATCTGGGTGTACACCAGTGATCCCCCCGGTGTGGCCGTGGGCGACAGCGTGCGGGTGGTGGGTCCGGTGCAGGAGTACTACGACCTCACCGAGATCTCCCATCCCGTGAGCGTGGAAGTGCTGGCCTCCGGGTTGACCCCGCCAGGGCCCACGGTGCTGCCCACCGGTGAGGTGCCCCAGGAACAGTACGAGGGCGTCTTCGTCCGCGTGGAGAACGCCACCTGCACGAATCCGGACCTGGGCTATGGCGAGTGGGAGGTGGACGACGGCTCCGGTCCGGTCCGCGTGGACGATAAGGGTGTGGCCTTCCTGCCGGATTCCGGCCAGCGGTACAATGTGCAGGGCGGGCTCTTCTACTCCTACAGCAACTACAAGATTGAACCCCGGGATTCCTCGGACATTGAAGAGGTCGGCGGCCCCGTCGTGCTCTTCTTTGACGACTTTGAGAACGGCCTGGACCACTGGACCGGCGATTGGGGACTCCAGGAGGGGACGGCCCATTCCCCCACCCACTCCTACACCGACAGCCCGAACAGCAACTATCCGGATCAGTCCACCCTCATCGGCGCCATGAACCAGGGCGTGGACCTCACAGGCTTCGCGGGCGCCTTCCTCTACTTCTGGTACATGCACTGGCTGGAACAGGGCTTTGACTACGGCTATGTGGATGTCTCGGTGGACGGCGGCAACACCTGGACCCCCCTCAAGACCTACAACGACACCGTGGACACCTGGACCCAGGATACCATTGACCTTTCGGCCTTCGTGGGGAACAGCGATGTGCGGATCCGGTTCCGCCTGGTGTCCGACCCGGCCTACAACGAGGACGGTTGGTATGTGGACGATGTGATGATCGTGGGATCCACCGAGGACATCACCCCGCCTCTGATCCTGCACACGCCCCCGGCGGATACCCAGAGCATCGTGACGGCGTACACGGTGAAGGCCGTGATCCTGGACTACTCGGATCTGGCCTACGACAGCCTGTACTACCGGTTTGAAGGGGGCTCCTGGGTGGGCCTCACACCCGAGTCCGTGGTAGGCGACACCCACTACTATGTGATCCCGGCCACCCCGATCCTCGGGATGCCGGTGGAGTACTACTTCGTGGCTGAGGACATCCAGGGGAACCGGGCGGTGAGCCCTATCTATTCGTACATCACCGGCTATGTGCTTTACTACGACGACGGCGACCCCGACTTCATCACGAACATCACCCCGGGTATGGACATGGCCGTACGCTTTGATACCGACTTCTCGGGCCAGGATACGGTCTGTCAGGTGCTCTGGATGACCTACAACTTCTATCGGGACCCGCAGCACCCGCTGGACACGGTGGAAATCTACCTGTGGTACCAGGGCAGCGAAGACCTGCCGGGGGATGTGGCCTATGGGCCCCGGGCCGTGTGGCCGGCCAATACACCGGACAACCCCCACGCCTGGACCTATGTGGACCTGCGGGCCGACTCTGTGATCCCGGTGCCGCCCGTGCAGCGGGCACCGGTGACCTTCTTCGGCGGCGTGCACTTCCGGAGTTCCTTCCCCACGATCCTCCTGGATAGCCCGGCCCAGTTTGGCCACTCGGTGAGCCGGGTGCCCGGTGGCGACTGGCTCCTGGTGGATGCCGACTACTTCTTCCGGGCCATCGTGGCGCCGGTCCACTACACGGCCGTGGCCGAAGGCACGAACCGCCTGCCGCGGGTCTTCGCCCTGGGCACGGCTTCGCCCAGCCCCTTCCGCCAGAAGACGACCCTGCGGTTCGCCCTGCCCAAGGCCACCCGGGTGCGCCTGGAGGTCTACGACCACGCCGGCCGCCTCGTGCGCACCCTGGTGGATGCCGAACTGCCCGCCGGATACCACAGCCTCACCTGGAACGGCACCGACGACCAGGGTCGTCGACTGGCCTCCGGCCTCTACTTCTATCGCCTGGTGACACCGGAGTATCAGGCCACGCGCAAGGTCCTGCTGGTCCGGTAAGTCCCCTGCTGGCTGGGAACCCGGGGGTGGCGACACCGCGTCGCCACCCCCTTTTCTTTTCCCATCCGGTGGCCTTGGTGGCTCCTTCGGTTCCCCGGAGCGGGCCAATCCTTTACACTAAGCCATCATGGGCGCTTTGGTTTTCAGTGGGAAGGAACTGGCCGCCCGCGTGCGGCAGGAGGTCAAGGGGGAAGTGGAGGCGCTACAGGCCCACGGGGTCCAGCCCTTTCTGGCGGTGATCCTGGTGGGCGACGATCCCGCTTCCCAGGTTTACGTCCGCAACAAGGAACGCTCCGCCAGGAAAGTGGGCATTGAATCCAAAACCTACCGACTCCCCAAGGAGACCACCCAGGAGGAACTCCTCCGGCTCCTCCAGGAACTCAACGAAGACCCCAGGGTTCACGGCATCTTGGTGCAATTGCCCCTGCCCGACCACATCAACGAGCGCGATATCATCCTTTCCATTGACCCCATCAAGGATGTGGACGGGTTCCACCCCGAGAACCTGGGCCGGCTGGTGGCTGGCTATCCCCGGTACCTGCCCTGCACCCCCCGGGGGGTCATGCGGATCCTGCACGAGGCCGGGGTACGCCTGAAGGGCCAGGAGGCCGTGGTGGTGGGCCGCAGTGTCATCGTGGGCAAGCCCATGGGGCTCATGCTCCTGGCGGAACACGCCACGGTGACCACCGTGCACTCCCGCACCCGCGACCTGGCCTTCCACACCCGACGGGCCGATGTGCTGGTGGTGGCCGCAGGTCGGCCGGGCCTCGTGAAGGGCGATATGGTCAAGGAGGGGGCCGTGGTGATTGATGTGGGGGTCAATCGGATGCCCGATGGCTCCCTGAAGGGCGATGTGGAATTTGAGGAGGTGGTGGAAAAGGCTTCCGTCATCACCCCGGTGCCCGGGGGTGTGGGGCCCATGACCGTGGCCATGCTCCTCAAGAATACCGTGGAAGCAGCCCGACTTCAGACCATCAACCGGGAGGCGTGAGATGCTTACGGACATTGAAATCGCCCAGCGGGCGGAAATGAAGCCCATTGAAGAGGTGGCCCAGAGGATGGGCCTGGATCCCTCGGCCATTGAAAAGTACGGCCACTACAAGGCGAAACTCCCCTTACAGATCCTCCGGGACCGGGAACAGGACCCCGACGGCCGCCTGGTGCTGGTCACCGCCATCAACCCGACGCCCATGGGCGAGGGGAAAACCACGGTCTCCATCGGCCTGTCCATGGCCCTGAATCGCCTGGGCAAACGCTCGGTGGTGGCCCTGCGAGAGCCCTCCCTGGGCCCGGTCTTCGGGGTGAAGGGTGGGGCCACGGGCGGGGGCTACGCCCAGGTGGTGCTCATGGAGGACATCAACCTGCACTTTACCGGCGATTTCCACGCGGTGTCCAGTGCCCACAACCTGCTCTCCGCCATGATTGACAACCACCTGCACCAGGGCAACGCCCTGGGCCTGGATGCCCGGACCGTCCTCTGGCGACGGACCATGGACATGAACGACCGGGCCCTGCGGCACATCGTGGTAGCCCTGGGCGGCAAGGCCAACGGCTTTCCCCGGGAAGACGGCTTTGACATCACCCCGGCCTCGGAGATCATGGCCATTCTGGGCCTTTCCCGGGATTACCGCGACCTCAAGGAGCGGCTCGGCAACATCCTGGTGGGGTTCACCTACGACAAACAACCCGTGTATGCCCGGGATCTGGGTGCCCACGGCGCCATGGCCGCCCTGCTCCGCGATGCCCTGAAACCCAACCTGGTGCAAACCCTGGAGAATACCCCGGCCCTGATCCACACCGGCCCCTTCGCCAACATCGCCCACGGCACCAACTCCCTGGTGAGCACCCTGCTGGCCCGGAAACTGTCGGATGTGGCTGTCGTGGAAGCCGGTTTCGGCGCAGACCTCGGGGCCGAGAAGTTCCTCAATGTCGTGTCCCGGATCGGCGGGTTCCACCCGGATGTGGTGGTCATCGTCGCCACGATCCGCGCATTGAAGTACCACGGGGGCGTTCCCAAAAAGGAGGTGCAACAACCCAACCCCGGGGCCGTAGAACAGGGCTTCCCCAACCTCCTGAAACACCTGGAGAACATCCGCAAGTTCGGCCTGCCCCCGGTGGTGGCCATCAACCGGTTCCCCACCGATACCGACGAGGAACTGGCTGTCCTGGACCGCCTGCTGCGGGACCAGGGCGTCCCCTACGCCCTCACCGAGGTCTGGGCCAGGGGCTCGGAGGGCGGCGTGGCCCTGGCCGAGGCCGTGTTGCAGACCATGGAGACCCAGCCGGCCCAGTACCGGCCCCTGTACGACCTGAACCAGCCCCTCAAGGAGAAGATTGAAACCGTGGCCCGCGAGGTATACGGTGCCGACGGCGTGGTGTACACCCCGGCAGCCGAACGGGCCCTGCGTCGCTACGAGAAACTGGGGTTTGGCGATGCACCAGTGGTCATCGCGAAAACCCAGTACTCCCTGTCCGAAGATCCCAAGAAACTGGGACGGCCCACGGGCTTCAAGATCACGGTCCGTGGGGTGCGACTGGCCGGCGGCGCGCGGTTCGTGATCCCCATCACCGGTGACATCATGACCATGCCCGGCCTGCCCAAGGAGCCCGCGGCCCTGCGGGTGGACCTGGACGAAAACGGCGTGATCCACGGGCTGTTCTAAAAGCGGGCTGCGTTTGAGCAAAAAGCCCCCGGGATGGTGTACCCCGGGGGCTTTCATTTTCAGACGGCCCGTCGGCCAAACCCACGGAGCGCAGGGCAGGATAGAGTGATCCCCCTGTCCCCGACGGCAAAACGGACATCGTTGCCCGCTGTTTTCCGGCCAGAGGGAAGGAAACAGGAAACCCCGATCTCCATCCACGATGGCGTTTTCCCCTCCGATAGACTCCCATGCAGGAGCCCCTTCAGGGGAGAAAAGCCACCCCACGGGATTTTCGGAGAAAGTCCCGTGGGGACCCAGGAGATCACCCCGTGGGATTTTCCTTGAAAATCCCACGGGGGCCCCGGAGTCGCCCCAGGGCGTTTCTCGCCGAAAACCGCCTGGAACCCCCCAGGTAGAAAAAGGAAACTACCGTCCGGCCCCTCCGAAGGGGAACCGCCTTTGGACTGCGGTGCTCCAGCACCGCTTTCCTACAACCAAAGCGGCGTCGGGCCGCCGCACTCCAAAGAGCGGCGACAGGTCGCCGCACTCCATAGATTCTGGACTGAAGGGTCCTGGCACCGCTTTCTTTCCCTGGATGGAGGAAATCGCGGCTGAAGCCGCTTCTACAAGCGCTTTCGTAGGAGCCCCTTTAG
Source organism: uncultured bacterium (assembly GCA_964638465.1). Taxonomy (GTDB): domain Bacteria; phylum Hydrothermota; class Hydrothermia; order WGAB01; family WGAB01; genus WGAB01. The sequence continues at coordinate 10,867 of CAZXAO010000035.1, forward strand.
GGGCGAAAAGCCACCCCTTCTTTCCCTGAACAAAGAGAGGCTGTCCTGCCTCTGCCTCGCAGGAGGTACACCGGAGGAGGCCGGTTCCCCGGACTTCAGCCCGTTCCCCTCTCCTTCAGAGCGCGGTACACCTTTTCAGGGGTGATGGGGATCTCAAAGAACCGGATGCCGATGGCATCATAGATGGCGTTGGCAATAGCCGGCGCCGGCCCGTTGATCCCCACCTCGGCCACGGACTTGGCCCCGAAGGGACCCGTCTCCTCGTAGGAATCCACGATGATGGTGGTGATCCTGGGTAGGTCCCGCAGGGTGGGGATCTTGTAATCCTCAAAGGACCGATTGATCACCCGGCCCTTTTCGTCAAACCGGTACTCCTCCGTCAGGGCGAAGGCGATGCCGTTGAGCACGGCCCCCTCCACCTGACCCTCCACCAGCCGGGGATTGATGGGCGTGCCGCAATCCACGGCCGAGACGAAGTGCACCACCTCCACCTCGCCCGTTTTAAGGTCCACCTCCACCTCGGCAAACTGGGCGATGAAGGGAGGCGGCGACTCGTGGACGATATGGGAGGCCGTGGCCTGGATCTGGAACTGGTTCCGCTGGTACAGGCTGTAAAGGGCCACCTCCTCGTAGGATACCTGCTGGCCCGTGGCCGGATGCACCACCCGGCCCTCGTCTACCCGGAGTTCCTCGGCGGGAACCGAGAGCATTTCGGCAGCCACCTGCAGGATCTGACGGCGGATCTCCAGGGCGCACTTCCGCACGGCTTCCCCGGAAAGATAGGTGGTGGAGGAGGCGTAGGCTCCCACATCGAAGGGGGTGAGGTCCGTATCCGAGGAGCGCACCAGGATCATCTCCACGGGTACATCCAGCACCTCTGCAGCGATCTGGGCGAGCACGGTGTCCGAGCCGGTCCCCAGGTCGGTAGCTCCGACATGCAGGTGGAAGGAGCCATCGTCGTTCATCTTCATGTAGGCAGCGCCCATGTCAATCTCCGGGATGGCTGAGCCCTGCATGGCCGCCATCATCCCCACGCCCCGGATGCGATGGGGTGCGGTTCGGATTCGCTTCCCCCGTTTCTCAGACCATCCGATGGCCCGGGCGCCGAGGTCCAGACAGGTGTCCAGCCGACACGACCGGATCACCTGTTCCACACCCTCCCGGCCCTCGCCCAGGGCCTTGAAGACCTCAGAGGTTTCGCCCTCCCGGA
>CAZXAO010000036.1:0-12014 GCA_964638465.1 uncultured bacterium
GAGCTGCACCTTGGAGAGGATGCCGATGTCCAGTTTGCCCCCGGAGGCCCGATTCAGTTCAATGGCCGCCCGCAGTCCGGCGATGCCAGCGCCCAGTACCAGCACATCGTGCCTTAAGACTTCCACTGCTGCCTCCTTGCTTGGGCTGTGTTCCCTGCCCCCTCACCGCAGGGGATCCTCGGCCTCCACGACGTCCACCAGATGGCCCAAAGCCCCCTCAATGGCCGAGTCCACCCGTCGCCAGTTGGGAATGAGCGGCGACCCAAAAGGATACTTCTTAAACTCGTCCACCGCAATGTCAAAGGACCGGGCGAACTCCTCCACCATGGAGTGTTCTGCGTGGAGATCGTAGGCCAGTTGGTTGAAACGGGCCAGGTTGGCATAGGTTTCCACGATCTCCCGGGCATTGGACAGGTAGGTGAGCCGCAGGGTGCTGAAGAGTTCATCGGACATCACCAGGCCCTGGGCGCCCAGGGCGGTGAAGAAGGTGCGGGCGATGTCCGTGACCATCCGAAGAATGCCGCGATGCCGCTTCTTGGCCACCAGGGCCTGATGCTTGTGGTCGTAGCGGTCGGCGATCTCCACCTGGCAGATGCCCGGCGAGGTCACCAGCCGGTAGATCTCCGAGAGGATGCCCACCTCAATGCCCCAGTCCGAGGGGTAGCGGACATCCCAGGCGATTTCAGCCCGCAGGGCGAACTCGCCCGAGAGGGGATACCGGAAGTCGGCCATGAAGTCCAGGAAGTCCAGCGGGCCGAAGAGGGTCCGGAGGGCCCGCAGGAAGGGGAAGTAGAAGAGCCGTACCACCCGGCCGTAGAGCCGGTCCTGAAACCGGGCGTAGTAGCCCTTGGAAAACTGGTACCCGAGCACCGCCACCGGGTAGAGGAGGCGGACCAGGAGGTCTTTGGAGTAGGTGACGATGTCGGCGTCGTGAAAAGCCAGGATCCGGGTTTCGCCCTTGGCCAGGGCGTAGCCCAGGGCGGTCCACACGGCCCGGCCCTTGCCCCGGGGGCCCAGGGGCAGCACCCGCTGGATGCGATCGGTGAGTTCCTGGATCCCCGGGCTATCGTTCCAGATGACCACCGTCCGGTCGGCGATCTGTTCCAGGATCCTGCGGGCTTCGGGCAACTGGCTCCGTTGGGCCCGGTCCAGGCTCACATAGATCCGGTGGACGAACCGGGCCCGGGCGAGTTCCTGGATGATGCCGGCCATGGCCTCGCTGGCCAGGTCGGTGAAGAGGGCGGGGATGATGACCCCGATGGGGCGTTTCTGATTGATGCGTTCCAGGCGTTCTTCCAGGGCGGGCAGGGCATCCCTGCGGAGCAGGGGGAAGGTGGGTACACGGTTCTGGTAAAAGTCGGCCATGGGAAGACCTCGGTTTGTCTAATTATACGCGGGGGCGGGGCGGCCGCACGCGGCCGCCCCGCCCCCGCAAAGCCAGAACCTCCCTGGCTTACCGGTCTCCCACGGTCCCTCCGGTCCAGGTGCCGGAACCGGTGTGGGCCCCGCTCATCTGCCAGGTGCCGGTGACGCTGTCCGCGCCTACCAGTTCCCCTGAGATGGTCAGGGTGCTGGAGAGGTCCTCGCTCACCAGGCTCAGGTTCTGCGGTGGCCAGGTGGAGGCGTTGCCTCCAAAGAGCAGGGTGTCCGCGCCGGTGCTCACATAGAACACGATGTTGGCCAGCGGGTTGTCAATGGGGTAGCTCCAGTAGCCAGCAGCCGGCGCATTGTCCACCGTGCCCGACAGGGTGCCGGACCACAGCTGGTTCCCGCCACCGCCGGTGCCGATGGTCACATCCACGGTGTTGAAGGTGAACACCCCGAAAATGGAGCCCTCAAAGGGATCCGTGGGATCGGGGTCGGCCAGGCCTTCCACCAGGGCGAAGTCGCCGGCGGTCACGCTGATGGTAGCCTCGCCCTCCAGGGCCGTGGCCGAGGCCGGGATCGTGTGGCTGGTGGTGGATCCTTGAAGGATTCCGGACTCGTAGGTGGTGGTGTCCGTAGGGCTGGAGTAGTCCAGGCTGAGGCCTACGAGGCCGTTGTTCTCGCCGCCATAGTAGGTCCAGGAGACCGGGATCTCGGTGTTGGGGTTCAGCTGGGCGCCGTTCTCCGGCTGGGTAATCGTCAGGCTGTCGATCCCGGGAGCCGTCACCGAGGCCTGGGCGGTGCCGTAGCCCTCGGCGTTGACGCTCAGGGTGTAGGTCGTCCCCTTGGCGTAGGTGACGCTCTGGGTCATGTAGAAGCCCGGGCTCGCTGGACTCAGGAGCACATCGTTGATGCGCACTTCCGCGTTGGTGATGGGGTTGCCCAGGGTGTCCTTGAGTTCGGCGTAAGCGAAGTCCGGCGTGATGGCCACGATCAGGGCCAGGTTGCCGGAACCGGATCCGGTGCCACCGCCGGTGTTGCCACCGGTGCCTCCGCCCCCGCCCTCTTCCTTCTTGCTGCAGCCTGCGAGAGCCAGCGCTGCGACCACGGTCCACAGCACCAGGGTGCGTTTCATGGTTCTACCTCCTTTTGTTGCACTTGTTCGCTATGATTTAAATGATACGGCGGTATTGGCCCCCGATACTTCCCCTTCTCCCGGAGTCGTCGGAGGGTGGTTTCCAGCACCTGTTGTTGCAGGATTTCCAGAGGCTGGGTTCCGTCCAGCACCCGAAAGCGTTTCTTGGCGCGATGGGCCAGTTTCAGGTAGCCTTCACGAATCCGCTGGTGGAAGCGGAGTTTCTCCTGTTCAAAGCGGGTCAGGGCCTCGTGGTGCTGGCCCTTTCGTTTTAAGCCCTCCTCCGGAGGGAGGTCAAGCAGAAAGGTCAGATGGGGTTGAATTCTCAAACTGGCAAACTTGTTGAACCGCTGGAGCAGCCGCAGGGGCACCCCCCGGCCGTAGCCCTGGTACGCAAAGGTGGAGTCCGAGAAGCGGTCCGAGATGACGATCCGGCCGTTCTGCAGGGCCGGCAGGATCACCCGGCGAACATGCTGGTACCGGGCGGCAAAAAAGAGGAACGCCTCGGTCCAGCCCTCCATCTCGTTCCCCTGGCGAAGGAGCACCTGGCGGATCTCCTCGCCCACCGGCGTGCCCCCGGGCTCCCGGGTGAGCACCACGGGGAACCCCAGGGCCACCAGTTGCTGGTGGAGAAAAGCGGCCAGGGTAGACTTGCCACTTCCCTCCACCCCCTCAAAGGTGATGAAGAAACCCCAGCGGGCCATTCAGGGATGGGAATTCAGGCCTTCTTGCTGCGGCCCGTCTTCTTTTCCCCCGTGCCCCGGATCCAGGCCTCCAGGAGTTCCCGGGCCTTGAAGTCCGGGATCTGCTTGGGGGGCGACTTAAAGAAGTAGGCCGAGGGTTCCACGATGGGCCCCGAAAGCCCCCGGTCCTTGGCGATCTTGGCGCAACGGATGGCGTCAATCATCACGCCGGCCGAGTTGGGGGAGTCCCACACCTCCAGTTTGACCTCTACATTCAGGGGCACATTGCCGAAGGTGGTGCCCTCCATCCGGATGTAGCACCACTTCCGGTCCTTGAGCCAGGGGATGTAGTCCGACGGCCCCACATGCACATTCTCCTCGCCGATGTCATAGGGCAGCAGCGAGGTGACCGCCTGGGTCTTGGAGATCTTCTTGGAGTGCAACCGTTCCCGTTCCAGCATGTTCAGGAAATCGGTGTTGCCCCCAAAGTTGATCTGATAGGTGCGGTCCAGCTTCACCCCCCGGTCCAGGAAGAGTTGCACCAGGGTGCGGTGCAGAATGGTGGCCCCCACCTGGCTCTTGATGTCGTCGCCCAGGAGGGGGAGACCCGCTTCCTTGAACCGTTTGGACCAGTAGGGGGAGGTGGCGATGAACACCGGAATGCCGTTCACGAAGGCCGCGCCGGCCTGGAGCACCTGTTCCACATACCACTTGGTGGCCTCCTCACTGCCCACGGGCAGGAAGTTGACCACCACATCCACCCCCTCGTCCCGGAAGATCCGGGCGATGTCGTCCGTCGGGCCCGGGGCCTTCTCAATGACCCCTTCCAGGTACTTGCCGATGCCGTCGTGGGTCATGCCCCGCAGTACCTTGACGCCCGTCTTGGGCACCTCAGCGAACTTGTAGGTGTTGTTGGGAGGTGCAAAGATGGCCTCGGCCAGGTCCTTGCCCACCTTCCGCCGATCAATGTCCACGGCTGCCACGAACTCAATGTCGCGGATGTGGTAATTCCCGAGCACCGGATGCATGATTCCCGGGATCTGTTCGTCTTCTTTGGCGTTCCTGTAGAAGTACACGCCCTGGACCAGACTGGATGCGCAGTTCCCGACGCCGATGATGGCCACACGAATCTTGTTGTCCGCCATGCCAATGCCTCCTTACTTGGTGGAATTCAGCGAATTATACAGGCCGGCCATACGCCGAACAACGGTAAGGGCCACCAGTACAAGCAAAACCGGCAATGCCCCGGCGAAGCTTCGGGGGCCGGCCAGGGTCAGCAGGATGTAGGCCAGGTACCGGCCGGTGCGGTCCATGGGTCCCGCCTGCACGGAGACGCCCAGCCCCTCGCCCCGGGCCCGTACATAGCTCACCAGGAAGGCAAAGAGCAACAGGAAGAACACCTGCACCTGCACCACCGGGTGCCCCCGGAAGTACACGAGATAGCCACCCAGGAGCAGGAACTCGCTGATGCGGTCCAGGGTGGAGTCCAGGAGGGCGCCGAACCGGGTGGTTTTCCCGGTGCTTCGGGCCAGTTGCCCGTCCAGGAGATCCAGGGGGGTGACGAGGGCCAGGATCACGCCGGCCCCGAGGAAGTGCCCCCTGACGAGGAGCCCGGCGGGCACCAGGGAGAGCAGGAAACCCGCCACGGTGAGGGCATTGGGGTGCACCCCCAGGCGGGCCAGGAGTCGCACCAGGGGATCAAAGGCCTTCCGGCTCGTTTGCTTCCAGTCGCTCACGGTATCGCCTCCCCGGTACCACGATGACGAACTCGCCCCGGGGCACGATCCGGGGCAGCACCTCGGAGATCCGGCCGTAGAGGTAGGTTTCGTGCCGCTTGGTCATCTCCCGCGCCACGAACACGGGCACATCCCCCCACAGCCGCTGCAGGGTTTCCAAGAATTTTACCACGCGGTGGACGCTTTCGTAAAACACCAGGGTCCGGTCCTCCTGGCGGAGGTCCTCCAGGTACCGCTGGAGTCGTTGGGCTTTTCGGGGCGGAAACCCTTCAAAGGCGAAGCGATCCGTTGGAAACCCGGCCACCGACAGGGCGGCCACCACGGCCGAGGGACCGGGTACCGGGATCACCGGGATGCCCGCCTGGCGGGCTGCCCGCACCAGCCGGAACCCCGGGTCGGACACCAGGGGGGTGCCCGCATCGGCCACCAGAGCGATCCTCTGGCCCTGCTGGAGCCGCTGGAGCACGCCAGGCACCCGTTGGGCCTCGTTGTGTTCGTGGTAGGACCACAGGGGCCGGGAGATCCCCAGCCGATGGAGCAGGCGGCCGGTGTGCCGGGTATCCTCGCACAGCACCAGGTCCACCGAGGCCAGCACCTCCCGGGCGCGAGGGGTCAGGTCACCCAGGTTGCCAATGGGTAGGCCCACCACATAAAGGGTTCCCGTGCTCATGGTTTCAGGAAGGGTTTCAGGTAGGCGTAGGTGTTGCGCGTCGTGCCGCGGAAGGTTTCCACGAACCGTCGGGCCTGCTGGCCCATGCGCTGTCGCAGATCGGGGTTTTCCAGGAGTTTCCAGATCCAGGTCTCCAGTTCCCGGGCGTCGTGCACCCGTCGGCCACCCCCCCACCGTTCCAGGCCCCGGGCCATGTCGTGCACATGGAACACATAGGGGCCGTAAAGCACCGGGAGTCCATGGTACGCAGGCTCAATCAGGCTGTGGCCCCCGATGGGGGCCAGGGTGCCGCCCACGAAGGCCAGATCGGCGAGTTGATACAGGTGCCAGAGTTCGCCCAGGGTGTCCACCAGCATGACCCCCTGCCCCGGAGCCTGGCTCCAGAGGAAGTAGGGGATGCCTCGGTGATGCATTTTCTCCCGGAGGAAGCGCACCCGAATCAGGTGGCGGGGGGCCAGGATCACCTGCACATCCCGGGTCACCAGCCGTTGGATCACGCCCAGGAGGGCGTCCTCCTCCCTGGAGCGTACACTACCGAAGATCACGAGGGGCCGCCCGGGTGTAAAGCCGAAGGCCTCGCGCCGCAGGGGTTTTACGGGTCGGCCTGCGAAGTCGTACTTGAGGTTGCCGGTCACCCGTACGCGGTCCGGAGGGGCCCCCAGGTAGAGGAACCGCCGGCGTTCCTCCTCACTCTGGGCCAGGATCCAGGTGAAGGCATGGAGCAATTGGGCCAGGGCGTACCGCACCATGCGGTACCGTCGCAGGCTCTTCGGGGAGAGGCGGGCGTTCACCAGGACCAGGGGCACGCCCGCCCGATGGGCCTCCAGGATCAGGTGGGGCCAGAGTTCGGTTTCCACGATGACCAGGAGGCGGGGACGGAACCGCTGGAACACCTGGCGGAGTCGTGGGCGGGCGTCGCCGGGAAACCGGGCCACCTGGACCCCGGGATCCCGGGCGAAGGCCTGTTCCGCCTGGCTCACGCCGGCTTTGGTGAACAGAGTGAGAAGCAGGGGCAGGTCCGGGTGTTCCTGGCGCAGCAGGCGGACGAGGCCGGTGGCCGCCATGAGTTCTCCTACGGAGACGGCATGGAGCCATACGCCGCCCTCCCCCCGGGGGACCAGGGCGGGGAACAGGGGCTGCAGGAGCCACTGGAGGAGTTCGTACAGGGCCAGCAAGGGTTATCCCACCGGTGCCGGGGGTGGCCCTTCCTCGTGGGGGCGTTCAATGATGACGCTGTGGCCCAGGGGCAAAAAGCGATCGGCCGCGTGCCGGAGATCCTTGGAGGTGTTCCGGGGAAAGGCGGCCACTTCCACCAGCACCCCGGAGCGTTTCAGGGCGTGGACCAGTTCGGTGTAGTCGCCGTCGCCGGTGACGAACACGGCCACATCCATCTTGGGGGCCAGGGTCAGGGCGTCCACGGTCATCCCGATCTTCCAGTCGGTGCGGTGGGAGCCGTCAGCGCGGCGCTTCATGGTCTTCACCCGCACATAGTAGCCCAGGTGTTCCAGCACATTAAGAAAGGAGCTCATGTCCACATCCTCGGCCATGGCCACATAGGCGATGGCGGCCACCAGTTTGCGGTCCCGGACGGTTTCCTGCAGGAGTTTTTGAAAGTCCACTTTACCCCCGAAGAGGTCCCGGGCAGCGAAGAAGAGGTTTTGTACATCCACGAAGACGGCCACCCGGGCATCGCGGCCGTATCGTGGGTGATCGGGGTTCCGGCTCATGGGTTTTCTCCTTTTTTCCGCCGGCGGCTGGACTTGGGGATCCCCAGGGCTTTCCGGTACTCGGTCACCGAGCGGCGGGAGATGCGGATGCCGTACTCCTCCCGCAGGATCCGGGCCAGGGCCTCGTCGGTCAGGGGGTGGGTCGGGTCCTCCTGGGCCACCAGTTGCCGGATCCGTTCCCGCACCTCGTCAATGGCCACTGTGGGGGAGCCGCCGGCGCCCCGTCGGAAGAAGAAACGGAGTTCAAAGACGCCCACCGGGGTGTCGGCGTAGCGGTCGCGCACGATCCGGCTGATGGTGGACACCGAGGTCCCGAGTTTCTGGGCCGCCTCGGTTTCGGTCATGGGCACCAGAAACGGCCGTTCCCCCAACAAAAAGTCCCGCTGGGTCCGGGCGATGAGTTCCGCCACCCGACGGATGTTTTGCCGGCGGGAATCCAGGGCCCGCAGGAACTCCAGGGCCTGATGGATCCGTTCCTGTAGGAACTTCCGGGTGCGGGGATCCGTGTTCGGATCCTTCAGGAGCCGTTCGTAGTAGCGGCTGAGCCGGACCCGGGGCACGAAGGATTCCTCCAGTTCCACCACGATCTCGCCCTCCACCACCCGGAAGAAGACCTCGGGCACCACATAGGCGGCCTCGGTGCCGGCATCGCCGTACTTGGCCCGGGGACTCGGATAGAGGAGGTGAAAGAGGTGCTGGATCTCCTCGTACTCTTCCTCCGAGAGGCCCAGCACCGATCGGGCGGCGGCCAGGCCCCCCATCCGCAGCAGGGGCCAGTGGTCCCGGATCAATTCGTAGGCCTTGTGGTCCTGATACCCCAGGGTTTCCAGCTGGAGCAGGTAGAGTTCGCGGGGGTCCCGGGCGGCCACGCCCGAAGGGTCCCACTCGTAGACCATGATGCGGCGCACCCGTTCCACGCGTTCCGGTGATTCCTCCAGTTCCCGGGCCAGATCTTCTACGGGCACCTCCAGAAAGCCCTCCTCGTTGAGGTGGTCCAGGAGGGCCCGGGCGATCCGATGGTCCGGGGTGCCCTCGGGGAAGTCCAGGTTCAACTGGATCTCCAGGCGTCGCCAGAAGCTCACCGGGGGTGCCGTATAGGTGGGCACCTGTTCGGCCTCTTCGTCCTCGGGGTCCACGCCCACGGGTAGGCGGGCGTCGCCGGCGAACTCGGCCAGCCGTTCGGCCTCCTGTTCGCGGCGGCGTTCCGATGCCTCCTGGTGGCCGAGGGTAGGGGGAACGAGTTCCAGACAGGGATTGCGTTCCACCTCGGACTGGATCCGGGTGGCCAGGGCCACCACCGGCACCTGCAAGAGTTCCTGCTCCAGCAACTGGACGGGAATGGGTTTCAGGCGTTGCCGAAGCCTTGGCCCGACTTCCAGACGGTGATGAATCTTCATAGCCGAAATCGCTCGCCCAGGTAAACCTCCCGTGCCCGTGGGTCCTGTACCAGCATCTGGGAGGTGCCTTCCAGCAGAATGTTGCCTTCGTAGATTATATAGGCGCGATCGGTGATCTCCAGCGTTTCCCGGACATTGTGATCCGTGATGAGGACGCCGATGTCCATCTCCGCCAGGGCCCGGATGATCTCCTGGATCTCCCCCCGCGTCTTGGGGTCAATGCCGGTGAAGGGTTCATCCAGTAGAATGAAGTCCGGGTTCAGCACCAGAGCCCGGGCGATCTCCACGCGACGGCGTTCGCCTCCGGAGAGGTGTTGCCCCTTCTGATGCTTCAGGTGTTCCACGCCCAAGCGCCTCAGAGCCTCCAGGGTCCGCTCGTGGGCCTCGGCCCGGGGCACGCCCCGGATCTCCAGGATGGCGTAAATGTTGTCGTACACCGATAACTTGCGGAAGATGGAGGCCTCCTGCGGCAGGTAGCCGATGCCCTGACGGGCCCGCCGGTACATGGGCCAGCGGGTGATCTCCGTGTCGTCCAGGAAGATGTGGCCCCCGTCGGGCCGCACAGCCCCCACGATCATGTAAAAGGTGGTGGTCTTTCCGGCCCCGTTGGGCCCCAGAAGGCCCACCACTTCTCCCCGGTGTACCTCCAGACACACGCCGTTGACCACCGGGCGGCCACCGTACACCTTCCGCAGCTTAAGGGTCCTCAGAACCTGTGCCATCCTGCTCCCTCGGGGTTTCCCGGTACTCGCCGGTGGCGGTGGGCCAGGCCTGGAGCCACCGCAGGGTATCGCGTTCTACCCGGAGTTCCAGGGTATCGGCCTGAAGGGTGAGGATCCCCTCCTCGCCGGGCGCCCGGAGTTCGGCTCCGGTCAGGCCCCACACCCGGTACACCTCCGGCTCCTCTTCGTGCACCTGAATCCGGCCGGCCTGGAGGGTGCCCCCGGTCCACTCGGTGCGGGCCGAATCTGAGAGTTGAAGCCATCTCTCCGTTATTTTAAGCCGCCGTGCGTTCCCCCGGAACCGGGGGTTTTCCAGGCGTGCGTGCCCCAGGGCCTCCAGCGTATCGGCGAACACCCGGAGGGTTTCGGCCAGGATCCAGGTGGAGTCCCGCCACCGGACGCGGGCGTTCCGCCAGAACCAGCCTGCATCGCCCACAGTGTAGCCGGTATCCGCCCTGAGGAGCACCTGGCGGTGGGGGTCCCACAGACGGGGCCGCTGGAGCCAGGCGGTGTCCCGCCGGTAGACCATCTGGTGGGCCCTCAGCCGGCGGCCCGCCGTGTCCTCTACCACCACGGAGTCCCGAAACAGGGCTCGTTCCAGGGGTTGCCAGTACTCCAGGAGCCGGGCCCGCACCGTGCCCCAGGGGAAGCGGACCTCCACGGAGTCCACCAGGCGGGCGTGGCCGATGGCCTCGGTGTAGTAGGCCTCGTGGGCCAGGGCCACCTGACCGGGTCCCAGGTCCACCCGAACCCCTCCCACCAGGTGGAGGACCGTGAGGGTATCCTGCCGGAGCAGTTCCAGGGCGTGGGCCCGAAACCCCTGGTGGGGGGGGTCAGAGGCCACGAGCACACCCACGAGCCAGATCCACATCTCAGAAGTCCTGGGCCTTGACCTCGGCGATGGAGAGATGCCCGGAATCCGCCTGGTCGGACCATTCCACCAGGCTCCAGAGATTCGCCTCGTCGCGCCGCACTGCAAACCAGGAGGAACCGGCGGCTGCCACCCGATAGGGTTCCCGGATCAGGTAGACCTCCAGGGTGTAGTGGGCCCGGAACCGGATCTCGTCGGCCAGGGACTCGACGGGCTGGTACGCCAGGGTCAAGACCACGGGGGAGGGCATGTGCCCCAGGTCCAGGGCCTGGAACAGGGCCTGGACCCGGGTGGACTCCACGGCCAGGGTCCAGTTCCGGTACAGGTCGCCCGTGGGGCCGTTTACCAGGCGATCCTCGGGTTCAAACCGGAAGTCCGGGTGAAAGGACCGCAGGTATCGGGCCAGGTTAAACTCGTTGAAGGCCGATGCCAGATTGTCCAGCACCTTATGGGCCGAGTCCGGGAAGTAGAAGGCACCTCCCTCTTCGGGTGGAGGCGGCTCCCGGAGCCGGAACGCCTGGCACCCGATGCCCGGGCCCAGAAGCACCAGAAAAAGTGCCAGCCCGATCCTACGCAAGGCCCAGGTCCTTAAGCACCCGTTTCAGCAGTTCGGTCATGGCGCCGGGGTCCGTGGCGGTGTACAGGTTGCCATCCTTTTCCACGGGGTTGCCGGTGTACCGGGCGCCGGCGTTGAGGAGATCGTCCTTGATGGCGTAGTAGCCGGTCACCGTCCGGCCCTTGACCAGGCCAGCGGAGATGAGCACCCAGGGGCCGTGGCACACGGTCACCACGGGCTTTCCCCGTTCGTACACGGTGCGGACGATTTCCAGCACCTGGGGCGACCGTCGGAGTCGGTCCGGGGCGTAGCCCCCGGGGATGAACACCAGGTCCACCTCCTGGGGGTCCACCTCGTCCAGGGTCATCTCGGGTTTGAGGGGCAGGCCGTTTTTGCCCTTATAGGTGCGTCGCTCCGGGGCCACCACCCGGGTCTCCAGCCCGGCCTCCCGGAGCCGATACAGGGGGTACAGGAACTCGGACTCCTCCACGAAGTCCTCCAGGAACACGATGGCCTTCATGGTTTTACCTCCGGTTTACGATGCCCGCCAGTCCGACACCTGGTCCAGGAGGGTCATGTCCTCCTCAGGCAGCCGGAAGCCCACCACCCCCAGGCTTTCCTGGAGCTGTTGAACCGAGTTGGCGCCGATGATGGGGGCGGTGATGTAGGGCTTGCCCAGGAGCCAGGCCAGGGCCACCTGGGCCGGGGTTTTGCCGTGTTTGCGGGCCACCTGGGCCACGGCGTCCAGGATCCGAAAGTTCTTTTCCGAAAAATAGAGCGACCGGATCCGCTCGGCCCGGGGCGTTTGGGGCAACGGCTGGTCCGGCCGGTACTTGCCCGTGAGGAACCCGCCGGCCAGGGGACTGTAGGGGATCACCCCGATCTGAAACTCCTGCACCACCCGGAGGGTTTCCCGTTCAAAGGCGGCCCGGTGCACCAGGTTGTAGTGGGGCTGGAGGCTGTCAAAGCGGGCGATCTTGAGCACATCGCTGATCCACAGGCTTCGGGTGAGCAGCCAGGCCGGGAAGTTGGAGGCCCCGATGTAGAGCACCTTGCCCTGGCGGACCAGGTCGTCCAGGGCCCGCAGGGTTTCGTCCAGGGGCGTTTCCTCGTCGGGCCAGTGCACCTGATAGAGGTCAATGTAATCCGTTT
>CAZXAO010000037.1:0-11787 GCA_964638465.1 uncultured bacterium
AAAGTTGTGCACTTCCAGGTGGATCTCCGGGTGCAAACTGGCCACCTCTTCGTACATCATTTTCGTGTCTTCAGAAAACTGACAGTTCAACGCCTGGGTGAAGTACACGATTTTCACCGGCCTCACCAGGCTCTTCTGGAACAAGTCTTCCAGGTATGCACGGTCCTCTTCACGCAACAGACCCATGATCCTCATCCTCCTTGGTGGTTTTCTGACTGACCCGGTCAACGGGGAAAACTAAGGGTTGTTTATGATACAGGATACTTCAGGTGATCACCACCTGCCCCGACGACGGATCTCCACCCCAGGCTGTATCCTTCGGCTATGTTGACCCTGGGCACGATGCAGAAACGATTCCTCGGCTGGCTGGTCCTGATGGCCCTATCCCTGACCTTGGGGATGAGCCTCCACCGGTATCTTCACTGGCCCCCGGTGCCCGTGGTCCTCCGGCTCCTGGGCCTCGTGGGAATGCTCCTGGCCGTGGCCCTGCTCCGCCGGTCGGGCCGCCTGCTCCGAATCCTGGGAGAACCCCGCGAGGAATGGGGCATCACCACCCGGCTGGTGGTCACCGACCTGTACACCTGCCTCCGCCATCCCCATCACCTGGGCATCGGCCTCTTCGTTTCCTCCCTGTTCCTGGCCGTGGGCCAGTGGGAACTTTTCCTGGCGGTGAGCCTGGCCCTCTGGACCGGTATCCTGGTGTTCCTGTACCGGGTGGAGGAACCCGAACTGGTGGCCAAGTTCGGCGACGCCTACCGGGCCTATCGGAAACAGGTGCCCATGCTTCTGGGATCGCCCCTTTGCGTGCTGCGGTACCTGTTCCGGCCCCTGCCCACAGGGCCAACAGGAAAGTCCTCCCCATAGGAGGCCCATTCCACGGCGACACCTGCCGGAACGACCTACCTCAGAAGGAAAACTGCACTCCCAGCACCGTCCCCTGGCCGGGCAGGGTGGACGCTCGGGCAAAGGGCTGGAGGTGCCGAAGTCCGCTCCATCGGGCCCCGGGGACCTGCCGCACCATCCGATAGGCCAGGGTCGTGATCCCCACCTCCGTCGTGATGAAGAGCACCGGGTACACGGCGGGATTCGGCTTCAAAAGAAGCATCAGCCCCCCGGTAAAGCTGTGGGCCAGGAAGGGAACCAGGAAGGTCACCAGGGCCCCGGGCACCGAAAGGTCGTACCGCCGACTCAGATAGCGGCCCAGGGTCAGGCCCACCAGATGACCCGCCAGGGAAGCCCCTGCGTACAGCTGTCCGGAGGAGGAGGATCCCCGAGCCAGGTCGTAGGAGAGGATCAGAGAGGGCAGGAATTCGCCCCCGATGATGGCCATCCGGAGTTCAAACAGGGCATCGCCCGTGGTCAGCAGGGTGTCGTGCCGCGACCCCCAGAGGTCGGCATAGCCCTCCAGCAGGGAAAAGGCCGTGGCGATCCGATAGGGGGTGGGCGACCCCTCCCCAAACCGCCACTGGAACAGCCCCTGCAACATCAGGTAGTGGTAGTAGCCGTAGGCCTGGGCGTTGGCCCATCGCTGAACCGCCGCCAGCGGGATCTGGTACCGCCGCACCAGGTACTGACCGGCCAGGTTGTTCAGGACGCTGCCCGGGAAACTCCCGCGGACGGAGTTGACCACATTGCCCCCGTGGAGGGCGCCAAAGAATCCACCCCATAAACCTGCATAGCCCTGGGCCAGGGTCACCGGCGTATGCCAGGCGTAGAGAGCGCTTCCACCGGCCCAGAGCAGGGGCGAGAGCATGCCCAGAGCCACGGCTCCCCGGGAGGGCGATTGGTCCTCGGGCGTGAGGGCCAGGGGCACAGCCCAGGGGTAAAGGGTCAGGGCCACCACCGTCTGACTGGCGACATAGGCCAGGCGGTCGGTCAGCCGTACCCGGGCGTAGGGGATCCCGGCCAGAAGGTGCCGGAACTCGGCCGGGGCGAGGTGCAGGACCAGTCGCCGATCCGGATACTGGGCCTCCACCCAGTAGCCCCCGGTGGACACCAGGAACACCTGGAGGGTTTCGGGCTGATCCGGAAACTGCTTCAGAAGATGAGCATAGCCCGAAGGGGAAACGGGCACAGGCCTAAGCACCACCAAAGAGATCAGGATCGCCAGCAGACTCATCGTGCACCTCCATCGGTTGCGGCTATTATAGACGCTCGTTGCAACCGCAGGGGGGCGGGAGTATCCTTGACGGCATGAAATGCCGGATCTGTGGCCAGAAGGCGGTCATCCACCTCCGCCAGCACAACCTGGCCCTCTGTCGGGAGCACTTCCTGGAACGCTTTGAACGCGAAACCCTGCGGGTCATCCGCCGGTACCAGATGTTCACCCGCGAGGAGCGCGTCGCCGTAGCGGTCTCGGGGGGCAAGGACAGCCTGGGGCTCCTGTATCTGCTCCACAAACACGGCTTCCAGGTAGAGGGCATCTTCCTGGACCTGGGGATTCGCCGGCAGTTGGACTACTCCGCGCTCTCTCGCCAGAAGGTGGAGGCCTTTCGGGATCGGTACGGCATTCCGGTGCACATCGTCAGCATCGTGGAGGAAACCGGCAGGAGCGTGCCCGAGTGGGCCCGGAAACGACGGGAACGGCGGGTTTGCCGGGTGTGCGGAATGCTCAAACGCTATTACCTGAACAAAACCGCTTACGAACGCGGGTTCCGGGTGATCGCCACGGGTCACAACCTGGACGACGAGGTGGCCACCCTGCTGGGAAATACCCTCCGGTGGGACTTCAGTTATCTCACGAAGCAGGGGCCGGTGTTGCCCTCGCCCCACCCCAAACTGGCCCGCCGCGCCAAACCCTTTGCCTTTTTTACGGAGAAGGAAACCGCCCTGTACGCCATCCTTCAGGGCATTGACTATGTGGAGGTGCAGTGTCCCTTCTCCGAAGGCGCCAAAAGCCGACTATACAAGCATGTGTTGAACGACCTGGAGGTGGTCTCCCCGGGCACCAAACTCCGGTTCTACCAGGAATTCCTGCGGTTCCAGCGGGAACATCTGGCCACCCCTGAAGAAGAACAGTACGCCAGCCTGCGGGAATGCCGCATCTGTGGAATGCCCACCAACCTGGAAGTGTGTGCCGTGTGCCGGCTGCGAGGCCTGGATAAGGTGCAGGCCGGCACCTCAAACCCATAGGGACCATGTACAGGATTTCGCTGGACATCCGGGCACCGGCCCGAAAGATCTACCCGGCCCTGTTTCGCGCCGCCCTTCTGGAGGACTGGCTCGCCGAGCGCGCCCTGGCCGAGCCCTATCCGGAGGGTCGCTTTGCCCTGCTGGCCCCTGAGGTCCCACTGCTCTACGGCACCTTCGCGGAACTCACAGAACCCCAACGGGTGGTGTGGCAGTTTGCTGCACCCCCCTGGGTGGATCAGGCCCGGCTCCAGGTGCTCCTGCATCCGGAATCCCGGGACCAGACCCACCTGGAGGTCACCCTGGACACCACCGGGGGCGAGGGCACGGAATCACTCGCCGAGTTTCTGGGGGCTGGCTTCCGAAATCTGAAGGCTGTGTACGAGACGGGCGAAGACCTGCGCCAGCAGCAACGGGGTGTGCTGGGCATCGTGGTAGAGGAGGGTCTGGAGGACACCGAGGGGCCCGGGGTGGTGGTACGGGGCGTGCTGCCGGGTTCGCCGGCGGCCCGCGCCGGAATCCGGCCCGGCGACCTGCTGACTGGCCTGGGCCAGACCCGCCTGGACTCCTGGCACCGGCTCAAACAGAGCCTGGCCCGCCTGCGGGCCGGCCAGGAGGTGGAGGTCCATCTGCTGCGATCGGGAAAACCCCATACCCTCCGGGTGGTACTCGGCCCCACGGAAGCCCTGGACCTGCCCCGCACCCCCGAGGAGTTGCACCACCGCGTGGCACAACTGCACCAGGAACTCCTGCACCGCATCACCGAGATCCTCACCGGCGTCACCGACCAGGTGGCCGTGAGTCACCACGGCGAAATCCGCTGGTCCATCAAGGAGATCCTGGCCCACCTGATCGTGGCCGAACGCCAGCTGCACCAGGACATCGCCCTGGCCGTGGTGGGCGCCGGTTCCCTGGACCTGGAAAGCGATCCCCTGGGCCTCCAGATCCGCCTGGAAGCGATCCTGAGCACCCATCCCCACATCCAGGACCTCCTGGATGAACTCCGCCGCGACGCCCGCGAAACCGAGGTGCTGCTCCAGGGCCTCCGGATGGAAGACCTGCCGCATCCGGGCCGATTCCGCAGGATCGCCCGCACCGTGCTGGAATACCACTACCACGCCCTGGACCATGTGGAGCAGCTCCAGCGACTCCGGGAATCCCTGAATCCCTGAGGTCCGATGGCCCGAAGGCAACGCCACTCCCCTGCCCCACCGGAT
This sequence comes from uncultured bacterium, assembly GCA_964638465.1. Classification (GTDB taxonomy): domain Bacteria; phylum Hydrothermota; class Hydrothermia; order WGAB01; family WGAB01; genus WGAB01. The sequence continues at coordinate 4,347 of CAZXAO010000037.1, forward strand.
CCCTTGAAGTCCTGGTTTCAGGGGCGCCGGGAACCGGTGGTGGTGGCCCTGCTGCTGGGCCTCCTGGTGCTGGTCTTCTTTCGGGAAATCCTCCTGGGCCGCTTCTTCTTCTGGGAGGATTTCCTGGAGCAGAACTACATCTACCGGTTCTTTGCGGCCACCTGGCTGAAACAGGGGGTGTTGCCCTTCTGGAACCCCTACATCTGGGCGGGACTACCCTTCGTAGGCGATGTCCAGGCCGCCGTCTTCTATCCCTTGAACCTGGCCCTCACCCTCTTCGTCCACCAGGGATGGCTCTCGTACCGGACGGTGGAGGCCCAGGCCATCCTGCATGTGTGGTTCGCCGGCCTTGGCACCTACCTGGCCCTTCGGCTGCTGGGCTTCTCCCCGCGCGCCTCCCTGCCTGCTGCCGTGGCCTATATGTTCTCGGCCCGCCTGGTGGTGGAGATCATCCACCTGAACAGTTTCCACGCCCAGGTGTGGTTCCCCCTGATCTTCGGGCTCTTTGTGCAGGGTCTGGAGCGGCACAGCGGTCGGCTGGTGGCCTCGGCCGGGCTGCTTACGGGTCTGGCGGCCCTGGGGGGGTACCCCCAGGCCATCGTGTGGCTCTTCTTCCTGCTTCTCATCACCGCAGCCACCTGGGCTACGGTCCATCGGCAGGGCCTCTGGCCGGCCGGGGCCCTGATCGTAGTGTTCGTCATCGGCGTGGGCCTCGCCCTGATCCAGTACCTGCCCACAGTGCCTGCCTTCCTGGAATCCGTAAGGGCCCACTATAGCCGTCAGGAACTCCTGGAGATCTCCCTGGATCCGGCCCGGTTGTTCACCTTCCTGGTCCCCAAACTCTTTGGTGCCGTGGAAGGGGGACGGGCGACCACCTACTGGGGCTCAGGCGCCACCTACATGTACTGGGAACTGGCAGGCTACCTGGGCCTCGCCAGCCTGCTGCTCTGGCCCTTCGCCTGGCGACATCCCCGCCGGTTCCTGGTGTGGACCGGGATCGGCCTGGTGGTGGGCGGTCTGCTGCTGGCCCTGGGCCGGTATTCCCCCCTGTACCTGGCCCTGTTCCCCGTGTTTCCCCCCTTCCATCACATGCGATCCCCCTCGCGATTCCTGGTGCTCACCACCCTGGGCAATGTCCTGCTGGTGGCCCTGGCCCTGGACGCAATGCCGCGGGATCGCCTGAACCTCCGCCGATGGCTCCTCTGGGTGGCCCTGCTGGCTCTGCTGATCCTCAGCACCTTCGTGTGGTTCCGGATCCCGCCCCCCGTGCAGGGGGTGATCCACCAGGAGATCGGCAAAGCCCTGCTCCTTCTGGGGCTCTCTACCCTGGCCGTGTATGCCGTGTACCGGAAGCCTGATCAGATGGGGCCCGTGCTGGGGCTTGTGGCCGTGCTGTTCTTGGACCTCTACCTCTTCGGCCACGGGTTCCACCTGGGCACGGTGAACCCTCAAAGGTACTTTGCCCGCACGCCGTGGATCCAGCAGTTTCAGAAAGCCCAGGAGAACCACCACACCCGGGTGAGCATCCGGGCCCCCGGGCACCTCCTGCTGCCCCGCAACATCGGTTCGCTGTATCGGCTGTACACCCTGGAGGGTTACAATCCCCTGATCCTGGAGCGCTATAGCCGGGTGAAGCAGAGGGGCGGGGTGCCCCGGGAACGGGTACTGGACCTCTACAGCACCGAGTTCGCCCCGGATCCGGCGTCTGGATACCGGACCTTCGCGCGTCGGTCCTCCTACCTGCCCCGGGCGTACCTGGTGTACCGATACCTGGTGGTGGATACCGCAGAGGCCCTGCGATACCTGCGATCCCCGGCCTTTGACCCCCGGCGTACCGTGCTCCTGGAGCACGAGCCAGGGCTGGCTGTGGCCGGGCCGGACACCCTGGTCCCGGCCGACATCCTGGAACTGGGCCCGAACCGGATCCGGGTCCGCGTCCACACCCGCCACCCGGGGATCCTGGTGCTGGCCGAGAACTTTTATCCCCTGTGGAAGGCCCGGCTGGACGGCCGACCCGTGCCAGTGATCCCGGCCAATCTGGCCCAGCGGGCCGTGGCCGTGCCGGCCGGCGAACACACCGTGGAGTTTTACTACGACGCCGTGTACTTCCGCTGGGGGGCCATCGGCTCTCTGCTGACCCTGCTTGGGGCTCTGATTCTTTTGCTCTGGCCCCGTTCCAAGACCCAAACCTGAGGAGGTCCCGCAATGGCAGCGTTGAAACTACTCATTCTGGGGTTCGTGTTTGGGGCAATCCTGCGGATGGCCCGGCTGAACCGCTACGACACCATCAGCGGCCTCGCCACCCTGGAGGACCTCACGGTGGGCAAGGCCCTGGCCGTGGCCATCGGCGTGGGGATCCTTCTGATCCAGCTGGAGGTGGCCCTGGGATGGGCCAGCTGGCACATCAAACCCCTGCTCCTGGGTGGTGTGATCCTGGGCGGCCTGCTCTTCGGCATCGGGATGGCCCTCCTGGGGTACTGCCCCGGAACCCTGGCAGTCTCGCTGGGGGAAGGATCCCTGGATGCCCTGGCCGGGATCCTGGGGGGCCTGCTGGCGGGCTGGCTCTTTACCCTGATGTTTCCGACCCTGCAGCCCCTTCAGGGCCCCCATCTGGGCCAGGTGGCCCTGACCTCCCCCCTGGTGGCCCTGCCCGTCGCTCTTCTGTTTCTGTTGGTGGCCTATGGGCTCCACCGCTGGAAGCCCGAGCCCCGACGTCCCTGGCTGCTGGCCGGGCTGCTGCTGGCCCTCCTGGACGGCCTGGTGTTCCTGAAGGGGGTCGCCCACCGGCCCATTGGAGCCAGCACCGCCTATCCCTATCTGGCCGACCTCCTCACGGGCACCACCCGAAACCCCTACTTCCAGAAGATTGCCCGCTCCGGGGCCTGGGAGGCCGTGTTCCTGGCCGGCGCCCTCCTGGCGGGGCTGGTCCTTTCCCTGGTCGGCCGGGAGTTTCGCTGGACCGTGGTGCACGAGCGCTGGCGACAGCACCGGGGAGAAAAGGTCGTCCCGCGGCTTCTCTGGGCCTTCGCCGGAGGATTCCTGCTGATCCTGGGAGCCCGGCTGGCCGGGGGATGCACCAGCGGCCACATCCTCTCCGGCGGGATGCAGATGGCCGTGAGTAGCCTGGTGTTTATGGTCTTCGTGGTGGTGGGTCTGCTGGCTACGGGTCGGCTGTTTTATCGGTAGTGGCCAGCAGCCAGAGTCGGTCCCGGTGGCGCTGGGCCTCGGCGTAGCCGGCGGCGATGGCCTCTTCGGCCCGATGAAAGTCGTACCCCCGTAAACGGCCCAGCCGGGGTTCCAGCAGGACCCGGGGCGGGTGAGTCTCCAGGGCCAGGGCGATCATTCCCTGTTGCATCACCAGCAGAGCGTCCAGCATCAGGCTCAGGGCCAGTACCCGGGGTCGTTCCTCCTGACGGATCCACGGGAGCAGGGAGAATCGGCGGGAAACCGAAGGTCGGGGTTGTTCCAGGGTGTGGGGAACTGGATCCTGCGGGGGTCGGCCCAGCACATTGACGGCCACCACCGGCTGCGTGCTCCACTGATGGGCCGCACGCACGGGCACGGGGTCCAGCACGCCACCGTCCACCAGGAGATCGTCCTTGTATGGCACCGGTGAGAACACCCCGGGGATGGCCGAGGAGGCCCGCACGGCCCGGGCCAGGTCACCCCGGGTGATCACCCATTCCTCGGCCCGGTGCAGGGCCACGGTGGTCACGGCCACCGGAATCCGGCATTCCTCCAGTCGTCGTACCGGTGCCACCTGGCGCACGAAGGCCTCCACATGTCGGGAATCCATGAGGCCCTGGAGCCCCGGGAACCGCAGGAATCGCTGCAGGAGGTCCAGGGGTTTCATGGAAAGGGCCAGATGTTCCAGTTCCCGTGCGGAGAGGCCTGCGGCATACAGGGCCCCGACCAGGGCGCCCATACTGGTGCCCACGATCCGATGGGGCTTCAGTCCCTCTTCCTCCAGGAACTTCAAAACGCCGATATGGGCCAGCCCGCGGGCCGCCCCACCTCCCAGTACCAGGGTCCACTTCATCCCGATCCCCCGGCCACAGGACCCCGCCAGAGGAGGCTCCAGCCGTGGCTGAGCCCCAGGTCGGGGTGATAGATCAGGGAGTACACCAGGGCGGGCCGGGTGAAGACCTGCAGGGTGAGGGCCAGGAGCCGGGGTACCGAGCGGTACGCCACCTGCACCCCCAGGAGCCGGTGCCACCGCTGGGTCATCTGCCAGGCCAGGACGGGGGACTCGCCGGGTTCCATTTCCAGGCTGAACCGGAGGGATGGACGCGTGGCCAGCGCACCCACCACCCGGAGGCCGGTCCAGCGGTATCCGCCCCGCAGCAGATGGTTCCAGACCACGGTCTCCAGGTACACGGGTGGGCTGTGGAAGAGGGGCAGGCCGGCCTCCAGCCAGAGCCCCTCCAGGGGGTAGGAGCCGATACGCAGGCTTTCCAGCCCCAGGCCCAGGAGCATCCGGCCCCGTCGGGCACCGAGGCTCAGCCGCAGGTGCCGATAGAGGGCGTTGCCGTACTGCCGGAGGGCCAGGCTCCAGGGGCCCTGACGACCCCCCAGGCCGAGGTACCAGAGTCCGGGAACGCCATAGGGGGTGACGACGAAGGCATAAAGCAGCGAGCGATTCCCTGGTTCTGGTCCCTCCTCGGCCAGCAGGGCTCCGGGGACCAGCGCCCCGGGCACCAGGGGCGGCATCTCCAGTCCACCGGCCAGGAGGACCAGGAACACCAGGATTCCCATGCCTACCGGTAGGGCGAGACCGCCGGCCGGGCGACCACCCGAACCCCCTCGGCCGTGTACTGGACAATGAGGGGCCGCTTACCGATGGGATCCCGGGAGGTGCCGTACTCCAGGGTGCCGGTGAGTCCTTCCACGGCAACTGTCCGCATCCGCGCCATAAAGTCCTCGGGTGAGGGGGCCTCCATCTGGCGGGCCACGGCCAGTATGACCTTCATAGCATCGTACCCCAGTGCATCCCAGAGGGTGGGCACAGCCCCAGCCTCCCGGGTGTACTTCTCTACGAAGTCCCGGATCCGGGGATCTGCAGCGCAGTAGTCGGTGACGCCATAGACCTCCCCCTGGGGGGAATCCGGACGCCATTCGTGGAACCCGATGACGGCCCCGCGGAAACCCGCCTTCCGGAGTTCAGGTAGGGCGTCGGGCGCGTGGCCAGGGGGCAGAAGGCAGAAGAGGACCTCCGGGCGTTGGCGTCGTATCCACCGCCGGAGTTGACGGGGGTTCTGGAGCAGATCCAGGGTGAGCAGGGCCAGGGTATCCGGTACCCGGTAAACCTTCAGGTATCGTCGGAGGTCCGTGTACATGGTTTGCATCTCGGGATCCCGGGGGTTCCCCAGGGCGGCCAGCCGCCGTTTCTTGAGCATCTTGACGGCGAAGAACACGGCGGCATTAGCCAGGTAGTCACTGTTGAGCGGGATCCGCCAGGCGTGGGGAAACCGGGTCAGATCCAGGGTGTGGTTGGCCCCCACCAGGACCGGCCGTTGATGTCCTTCACCCAGGGTGAGCAGGGCTCGCAGGTCGCGGAGGTCCAGGGGCCCGGCCAGGACCACGGTGATCCGGTCCAGCTGGCCAGGAAGTTCCCTGGGGGTCAGGACCAGGAGTTCCACCCGGGGGTTCTGGGCCTCCTGGAGGGCATAGCGGACGCCTCGGAGGAAGGCTTCCGTTTTCGGGGTGTGCCGGGGGTCCTGGACCACGGCTACTTTGAGGGGTCCGGGGCCACCGCAACCCATCCAGAGTGCCGCCAGCCATAGAATGCCCCAAAACCGTTTCATTGCCGGCCTCCTTTTCTGTCCTTAGCATACTCATAGGGTGGGAAAAGGTCAAGGAGACATCGGGAAAGGCCGGTCTCTGGGTTTTCACGGGGTCAGATCAGGGGAAAAGCGGGGCGGGCGGGGCGGCCCGGCGTTGCCGGGCCGCCCCGCCCGCCACAAAACTCCCTTCTCAGGGCCTACTGGATCCCCTCCATGCCGGACCCCATCCCCATGGGGCCCATCCTGCCCATTGGCCCCATGCCCATCTCAAAGAGGCGGGCAAAGGCCTCGGGCCCAAGCAGACTCCGGAGCTCCAGCATCCCCTGGAAACAGAGTTGTCCCAGGGCCTGCTTCGCCTCCATGAGGGTCTTACGGGCCTTTTTCAGGTCCTTCTCCGTCGCCTTCGGATCCTGGAAGAGTCGGTGCAGACGATGCTTGGCGATCTGAATCTCCGCCCGATGACGAAGAATCCTGTCGTAGTACCGGTCTTCCATCTCCTGGATCCTGGGCCGCAGATCCTCCGGCGCCGTCATTTGGGCCCTTTTCAGGAGCATGAGCAGGTGGCCACCGTTTTCCATCATGGCTCCCCCGTGATGCATCATGCCCATCATCGGGCCCTGGCCGGGCATCATGGTGCCCATGCCCCGGCCCATCATCTGGGCCCGGGCCGTTCCGACAGTTCCCAAGAGCAGAAGCCCCAGGCTCAGGGTGAACAGTTCGGTCCGCTTCATAAAAACCTCCTTCAGGTTTCGGTCTCTGGCGCTGGAGCACCACGCGAAACCGGGTGCTCTTCAGCCAACCTACTAAATTTTATAGTAGAGCAACCCCCGATGCAACCGCCGTACAATGAGGGCATGAAGTTCCGGTACCAGCGGTGGATGCTGAGGGCCGCACTTTTATACCTCCTGGTGGGGGTGTCCCTGGGTCTTTTCCTGTACCTGGCCCCTGCATTTCCCGCGTTCCGTTGGGCCTTTCGCTGGCACACCACCCATGTACACCTGCTGCTGATGGGCACCGTGATCCAGGTGATCATGGCCGTGGCCCTGTGGATGTTCCCCCGGCGGAAGACACCCCCCTACTGGACCCCCGAGGGCCAGGGGATGACCCTCTTCTGGCTCTTCAACCTGGGCGTGGTGCTCCGGAGCCTGGCCGAACCCTGGGCCCTGGACCACCCGGGCTTTTACGCCGTGAGCCTGGCGGGCGTGGTGTTGGAGATCCTGGCCCTGCTGTACTTCGTGTATCTGGTCCACCAGCGGATCCGGGCACCCCGCGGCACCTCCCGCCCCCATTGATCGGCACAAAGTAATCCCCCGGGATTCCTCGTAGCACCAGACCCCTTTCCTTCACTGGGAAATTTTCAGGGAGAGTGGGGGAATTTCAACCTGTTCGCAAATTTGAAGCATGAGGGCCTTTCCTTCAGGAATCACATAAAATTCACGCCTTTCTCCAGGAACGAAGGAATTCCTTTGGAAAGCTCAGAAGGATCTTCCCCAGGCCTTGAGAAGACTCCAGATGTAGATGCACCCTTTCTTCCATGGATAGAAGGGCGATGGAGTTCATTTCCCCTTGACAGGATGGCCCAGGGGGGGGGGTATAATAGGCAAAACCAGTGGAGGGAAAAGATGGAAATCCTGGGCAGGATTTTGAGAATTTGGGGT
>CAZXAO010000038.1:0-3357 GCA_964638465.1 uncultured bacterium
CAACGAGGGCTATACCGTCAAGGTGGCCCAGCAGTGGCAGGGCCCCTGGACCACCGTGGGCACGGGCAACGGCACCACCACCTTTTCCCTGCCTGCCGGGATGACCAGCGCCCGGTATGTCCGCATTGAGGACGACGGCGACGGCGGCACCGGCACCTACGCCGGCTTTGATCTGGATGCGGTGGAGAGCACCCCGCCCTCCGGTCCTGCGGTGATCCTTACGGGGTACGACTTTGAAACGCCCAACGGCCAGGGCACGGCCAACCCCGGCGACAGTGCCCGGCTCTATGCCTCCTTCCGGAATGTGGGCACCGAAGCCGTGACCAACGCCCGGGGGATTCTCCGCGCCCTGGATCCCTATGTGACCGTGCTGGATTCGCTGGTCCCCCTTGGAGGTCTACCGGTCGGCGGCGAGATCACGGATGCGGGCCCCTGGCGGCTCCAGGTGGCCGACAGCGTGCCCGTCGGCTACGACGCCTCCCTGGCCCTGCTGCTCGTGGCCGACAACTTCCAGGATACCTTTGACCTCACCCTGACGGTGATCACCCCCCTGGACTACCTGGTATGGGATCCGGACCCCAACCACTCTTCCGGCCCCATCATCCATCAGATCCTCACGGATCTGGGGTACCAGGGCGAGTACACCACCGACCTGGCCGCCTACGACAACCGCCTGAGCGACCTCAAGGCCCTCTTCGTGTGCCTGGGGGTCTACAGCGACAACTACCGGATCCCGGCGGGCAGCGCCGAGGGCGACTCCTTGGTCTCCTACCTGGTGAACCACAACGGTCACCTCTACATGGAAGGAGGCGATGTGTGGTACTACGATCCCACGGCCGGCGGCTACGATTTCAACAGCTACTTCGGCATCCAGGCCCTGGACGACGGTTCCGGGGATCTGGGAACCCTCCAGGGTCAGGTCGGCACCTTTACGGAGGGCATGTCCTTCACCTACAGCGGCGAGAACAACTGGATTGATCACCTTGCACCGGCCTCCGGGGCCCAGTTGATCTGGGAGAACACTTCACCCGCCTACGGATGCGGCGTGGCCTATGTCCACAGCACCCTCCGGGGCGAGTATCGCACCGTGGGGGTATCCTTTGAGCTGGGCGGACTCCAGGACGGCGCCACCACCCGGGCCCAGTACCTTCTGGCCATGATGGACAGCTTCTTCGGGATCCCCACCCGGGTGACCGAACACCCTCTGCGGCCCCGGGCAACCCTGCGGTGGCTGCAGGCCCCGGGCCTGCTGCGGCCGGGCCAGGATCGGCTGGTCCTGGCCGTACCGGCCACCGGCCTCCTGGAGGCCGCGGTCTACGACGCCGCCGGCCGCCGGGTGCTCACCCTGTGGAAAGGACGGGCCACCGCCGGCCGACTGACCCTCCACCCCGGTCCGCTCCCCCATTCGGGCGTATACTTTCTGCAGGTGCAGGGGACCGCGGGGCGGTTGAGCCATCGCTTCGTATGGCTCCGCTGAGAGGGCCAGGGAAACCCAAAGCGGAGGTGATCCTGTGGGAAGTGTATGGCTGAGCCTTCTTCTGGCCCTGCTGGGGGGGTCTTCCTGGGCACCCCTGGGCCCTTCGCCGGAACCTGCCCGGATCCAGGTGGTCCACCAGGATCCGCATCAACTGGAAGTGATCCTGGAACTCCCCGCCGTTTTCGGCCAACCCGTAGTGGTCCAGAGCGATACCTTTTTCCAGATCCAGTTCCGGCCCTCGGGGTTCCTCACCCGCGTGGGCGAACCCCGGGTGCCCCTGCTGAGCCGCCTGGTGGCCCTGCCCGGCAACCAGGGCGCCCGGGTGGAAATCCTGGAAGCCGAAACCCGGGAGGTGCCGGTGCCCTATCCGGTGGTGCCCTACCAAGGGGCCGTGTACCGCTCAGGAGAACGCGAGTACCCCACCTTCCAGTACCGGCCAGAGGCCTACCAGGTGCCTGCCTATCCTCCTGAGGGGCCGGTGGCCCTGGGGCCCGTATCCATCCTCCGGGAGGTCCGGGTGGCTCCGCTGGTCTTCTATCCGGTGGTGTACCATCCGCGCCAGCAAACGGTCACCGTGTACACCCGGCTCCGGGTGCGCGTGACCTTTGGAGGCAGGGGCGAGAACCCCTTCCCCCGCGTGCCCACCACCGTGAGCCGGAGTTTCCTGCCCCTGTACCGCCACCTGCTCCTGAACGCCTCCACGGTGCTCCGGAACCGCACAGTCACCCAGGGCCCGATCGTGGTGATCGCCGACGACGCCTACGCCGACGCCGCCCGGGCCTACGCCCAATTCAAACGCCATCTGGGCTATGCCGTGGTGGTGAAGTTCACCTCCGAGTTCTCCCCCCTTACGCCCGAGGCCATCAAGGCCTACCTCCAGGAGGCCTACGACACCTGGCCCGTGCCTCCTGAATACCTGGTGATCCTCGGGGAAGCCCAGGATGTGCCCTACTTCGTGGACTACGACATCCCCAACGACCAGACCTACACGGAACTCGCCGGCGACGACTACTTCCCGGACCTCCACTACGGCCGGATCTCGGTGGCCACCCCGGACCAGGCGAACTATGTGATCCAGACCAAGGTGATCCAGTACGCCCTGAGTCCCGACACCTCCCTCTGGTCCTGGTTCACCGCCGGCACGGGCATCTCGGGCTCGGACTATGTGGACGACGAGAATGCGGCCCGCTGTGGCCTGATCGCCTCGGAGTACGGGCAGATCACCCACTGGGACTCCCTGTACGCCTCCCTGGGCACCAACACGGCCACCAATGTGCGGAACGCCGTGAATCAGGGGCGTGCCTGGATCGCCTACTTTGGCCACGGATCGGTGACCGAGTGGCTGTCCACCTCGCCTCCCTTTGACATCAACGATGTCCACGCCCTGCAGAACGGCCTGCGGCTTCCCACCATCATGGACATTGCGTGCAGCAACGGGGCGTTCCAGGAAAACGAGTGCTTCGCCGAGGCCTGGCTCCGGGCCGGCTCCCCGGACAGCCCCCGGGGCGCCTTCGCCATCGCCGCCGCCACCGTACCCAGCCCCTTCTTCTACACGGATACCCTGGGCCGCGGCTTCTTCCTGGGCTACTTCCAGGATTCCCTCTGGAGCGCCGGCGCTGCCCTGACCTTCGGCAAACTCTTCATGTACCAGTACTTCCCCGAGGAACCCGGCGGCAACACCGAAAAGACCATGCTCATGCACCAGGTGATCGGCGACCCCCACACCGATCCCTGGTCCGATGTGCCCCGCCCCCTCTTGGTGAACCATCCGACCACCGTTCCCCTGGGCACCAACACCTTCACCGTAACGGTCCTGCGAGAAGGACAGGCGGCCAACGGCGCCCTGGTGACGGTGCAGCCGTCCGCCGCGTACGTGGTGA
>CAZXAO010000038.1:3367-11649 GCA_964638465.1 uncultured bacterium
AACGGCGCCCTGGTGGCCGTGCTGCAGGACACCCTGCTCCTCACCGCAGCCTATACCGACCCCCTGGGCCAGGCCACGCTGACCTTCCAGGTGAATGAGGCATCGCCTCCCCTCACCCTGCGCGTGTCCTACCACAACTCCCGGGTGTACGAGGCCGAGATCCCGGTGATCTCCGAAGGGCCCTATGTGAACCTGGAAACCTTCCAGGTGCAGGACGAAAACGACGGACTGCCCAACCCCGGGGAGGTGCTCAGCCTGGATGCGGTGGTCCGGAACTGGGGATCGGATACCGCCTACGGCGTCTGGGCCCGGATGACCTCCGGGTCACCCGACCTGTTCCATGTGCTCCAGGACAGCCTCTGGCTGGGGACCGTCGCTCCGGGCGACTCCCTGTACCAACCCCAGGCCTTCCAGTTCTGGGTGGACAGCACCGCCCGGGACCAGCAGGTGGGCACGCTCCAGTTCTCCTTCTTCAGCAGCCAGGGGGATACCTGGACCACCGAGCGGGGGCTGAGCGTGGCCGCCCCTGTCCTGACCCTGTATCACTATCAGGTGGTGGATCCCCGGGGCGAGGTGGTGGACCCCGGGGATACCGCCCTGCTCATCCTCAACGCCCAGAACGAGGGGCACGCCCTGGCCCCAGAGGTGATCGCCCGTCTACATATGGACGATACCCTCATGGTTCCCCTGGACCTCTCCACCGCCCTCGGCGACCTGATGCCGGGCGATACCTCCAGTCCGGGAACCCTCCGATTCTATGTGCGCCCCGAAACCCCTCAGCGGTACCTTCTCACCTTCGGTCTGGAGTTCATCACCGGGTTCCTGTCCTTTGCCGATTCCGGCAGCACCATCATCGGCGTGGGCGGCGACTTCCTGATCCTGGACCTGGATCCCACCCCCCTCACCGGCCCCCTGCTCCACACCTACTTCGCCGACACCCTGGGCCTCACGGGCCTGTATACCCCTACCTACTCTGCGGATCTGCTGGAGGAGATCCCCTATTACCGGGCCATCTTCGTGCTCCTCGGCATCTACAGCAACAATACACGGATTGAACAGGACGACCCCCTGGCCCAGGCCCTGGTCTCCTACCTCCTGGACCGCCACGGCAACCTCTACATGGAGGGCGGCGATGTGTGGTACTACGATCCCAATGTGGGGGGCTTTGACTTCGCCCCCTACTTCGGCATCCAGGCCCTGGAGGACGGATCCGGTGATCTGGGCACCGTGCTGGGCGTGGAGGGCTCCTTTGCCGAGGGCATGTCCTTTACCTACACGGGCGAGAACAACTGGATTGACCGACTGGAGGCCGCCCCCGGCGCCTCCAACCTGCTGGAGAACCAATCTCCCCAGTACTACTGCGGTGTGGCCTACGAGAACCCCGAAGCCAATTACCGGACCGTGGGCCTCTCCCTGGAACTCGGGGGGCTGCAGGCGATCCCCGGGTCTTCGGACCCGCAGAGCTTCGTGAAGGCCATCCTGAACTTCTTTGGGATCCTGACCTCGGTGGAGGAAACCTCCACAGGCCCGACACTGCGCTTCGCCCTCCAGGCGCCGTATCCCAATCCCGCCCGGTCCCGGGCCACGGTGTCCTTTACCCTGCCCCAGGCCGGCCCCACCCGCCTGGAGGTCTACGATGCTGCGGGCCGACGGGTCGCCACCCTGGTACAGGGAACACTGCCTGCAGGTATCCATCGGATCCTCTGGAAGGGAGTGGATCAAAACGGCCGGCCCGTCCCGGCCGGTGTGTACTTCCTGCGGCTCCGCCAGGGCCATCAGGAGGCCACCCGCAAACTGCTCTGGCTCCGCTGAGGACCTGGAAGCAGCCGGAAACCCGGGCCCGTCGGCGACCCAAAAGGGACCGGGTAGCCAGGCATTCGGGCGGGCCCCGCCCCGTTGAACGGGGCGGGGCCCGCCTCTTTTCTTTCGGACAGGACCTACCCTTGTTCTGCCCAGGGGGCCCTGCCCGATCCCGGGAAAACTCCACAATCCGAGATCCCGGCCTTTCACCCACGAGCATCCTGCCAGCAAACGAGGGACCCAAAAAGGAGACACCTCGCTCGCCTACGCCCCGGGCATCCCCGGTTCCCTGGCGTTACGTCCCCAGACCCGGGGGCACACCCTCTGTCCTGCAAACCGGGACAAGGAACGGAAAACCTCGTTTTCCCCCGCCCGGTCCCTGGTTGACACCCCTCCGGCTTCTCGCTATACTCAAGGACACACCTTCCCCGGTAGCTCAATCGGCAGAGCGGCGGGCTGTTAACCCGTAGGTTGCAGGTTCGAGTCCTGCCCGGGGAGCCAAGAAACGGCCCTTCCGCCGGCGTAATCCATTCCTTCCCTTCATCAGGTGGGCGTTCCGGCGTTTCCTGGATTTCCTTCAGCGATTCCGGTCAAGGAGGCAAAGTCCGTTGGGATCACCCCTCATCTCGAGGGGAACCCTTCAAGGGGCTGGACAGAAGATGAGCACCACAGCGTATAGTTCAACCGACCCACCCCCTATCGTCCCACAAGAGGGGGGTGATTCGTCCCCCCAACTCCTGACACTCGTGACAAGGTTCTTCCACGAACCCCACAGGTGATGGAAGGATGGAGAAAATCGGGTTTTCCGCCCTCCAATCCACGGATCGAACAGAAGATTCTTCCAGTCGTGAAGCCAGGCGTTTTAGCGCTCTCCACCTCCTGAATGCCTATGGGCACGATATCGGAATGAACCAAGGATCATCCACGGTCCTGCTCCATCCCCCAACTTTACCAGAGCAAGAGGAAAGATGAAGATCCTTTCCTCACCACCTCCCTGCCGTGGGGTCCAGCTCCTCCGACGGCTGCGGAAGGAGCACTCTATGAATCGGCCATCGGCAGCCGTAGAGAACTTCCCCCTCCTCTCGCTCCCGGATGTTCTTCAGAACGACCGAAACCTCCCTATGCGGCGCCCTGCTCACCCTCCAGGCGGAAGGCCACCTCCAGGATCACCTGGTACTCCTTCACCTTGCCGTCCTCAATGCTCCCCCGGATCTCCTTGACCTCAAACCAGCACAGGTGCCGCAGGGTCTCCGAAGCCCGTTCCACCGCCGCCTGAATGGCCTCGTTGACCCCCTTCGGACTGGTGCCCACCAGCGTGATCTTCTTGTACACCGCCATGACACAACCTCCTTTTTTGTCCTTGGTTTACTCCCGAAACCGACGGATCCGGGCCCCCACGGCCCGGAGTTTTTCCTCCAGACGCTCGTACCCCCGGTCCAGATGATAGATCCGGTCAATCACCGTTTTCCCACGGGCCGCCAGGCCGGCCAGCACCAGGGCGGCCGAGGCCCGAAGGTCGGAGGCCATCACCGGGGCCCCCTGGAGTGCCTCCACGCCCCGCACCACGGCGCTGCCTGCATCCACCCGGATGTTGGCCCCCATCCGCATCAGTTCAAAGGCGTGCTTGAACCGGTCCGGATAGATGCCCTCCTGGATCACCGAGGTGCCTTCGGCCAGGCTCATGAGGGCCATGAACTGGGCCTGCATGTCCGTGGGAAAACCCGGGAAGGGCGCGGTCTTCAGATCGGTCCCCCGGGGTCTTCCATCGGCCGCAGCCTCAACCCAGGTGTCCCCGGTCCGGATCTCCACCCCGGCCTCCTCCAGTTTCTCCAGGACGGTCCAGAGGTGCTCGGGCCGGGCGTTCTCAATGCGAAGCCGCCCCCGGGTAATGGCGGCCGCTACGGCAAAGGTCCCGGCCTCAATGCGATCCGGGATCACGGTGAAGCGTTCGGGCGGTTCCAGGCTCCTCCGGCCCCGGATCACGATCTCGTCGGTCCCCAATCCCTGGATCTCGGCGCCGGACGCCTGCAGGAACTCCCCCAGGGTGACCACCTCGGGTTCCTTGGCAGCATTGGCGATCCGGGTTTCCTCCTCCACGGTGCTGGCCACCATCATCAGGTGGGCCGTGGCTCCCACCGAAGGTTGATCAAAGGCCAGATGGGCGCCGTGGAGCCCCCGATGCCGGGCCACGATGTACCCTTCTTCCAGGTCCAGGTGGGCCCCCATCTTGCGAAGTCCCTCCAGATGGAAATTCACGGGCCTGGGGCCAAAGGCACAGCCGCCGGGCAGGGAGACCTCGGCCCGCCCCTCCCGGGCCAACAGCGGCCCCAGCACATAGATGGACGCCCGCATGGTCTTCACGATCTCGTAGGGTGCCCGGGGTTGCAGGATCCTGCGGGCGTGCACCCGAAGTTCGTGGGGTCCCAGCCACTCGGTCTCCACCCCCAGCAGGTTCAGCAACTTGACCATGGAAAAGGTGTCCCGCACCCGGGGTACATTCTCCAGCACCACGGGCCGGTCAAAGAGGATGGCCACGGCCAGCAGGGGCAACACCGCATTCTTGGCCCCGGAAACCTGCACGGTACCTTCCAGCCGCACACCCCCCTCAATCTCAAACTTT
Source organism: uncultured bacterium (assembly GCA_964638465.1). Lineage (GTDB taxonomy): Bacteria > Hydrothermota > Hydrothermia > WGAB01 > WGAB01 > WGAB01. The sequence goes on from CAZXAO010000038.1 coordinate 7,788, forward strand.
TCCATCGTCTCAGGGCCTCCGGACTCAGGAAACGGACCTACCCGTGGTCTTCCCGTGTTTCCATCCTCAATTATACGCTGCCTCGCGTATAATAGACACCATGTCCAGGATCCTGGTGACCAGCGCTCTGCCCTACGCCAATGGCCCGATCCATCTGGGTCATGTGGCCGGGGCCTATCTGCCCGCTGACCTCTACACCCGGTACCAGCGGCTCCAGGGCCGGGAGGTGATCCACATCGGGGGCACGGACGAGCACGGGGTGGCCATCACCATCCGAGCCGACCAGGAAGGCAAACATCCCCGGGAGATCGTGGATTTTTATCATCGCGAGATCAAACAGGCCTTTGACGCTCTGCAAATCCGTTTTGACAATTTCTCCCGCACCTCCTTGCCCCTCCATCACCAGCAGGCCCAGCGCTTTTTCCTGCGGATCTACGAGAAGGGCCATGTGTACCGCCAGGACACAGAGCAACTGTACTGCCCGAAGTGCCAGCGGTTCCTGCCCGACCGGTATGTCATCGGCACCTGCCCCTATTGCGGCTACGAACAGGCCCGCGGTGACCAGTGTGAACGGTGCGGCCGTTGGCTGGAACCCGTGCAACTCCTGACCCCCCGGTGCGCCCTCTGCGGCAGCACCCCGGAACTCCGGAGGACCTTTCACTACTTCTTCAAGCTGAGCGCCTTCCGGGAACCCCTGCGGGAGTGGCTGGAGTCCAAAGAGCACTGGAAGCCCAATGTCCGTAGCCTGGCCCTCCAGTGGATCCGGGAGGGGCTCCGGGACCGGGCCATCACCCGCGATCTTGCCTGGGGCGTGCCCGTGCCCCTGCCCGAGGCCCGGGGGAAGGTCCTCTATGTGTGGTTTGATGCGCCCATTGGCTACATTTCGTCCACCATAGAATGGGCCCAGAAGGTCGGCCAGCCGGACCGCTGGAAGGACTACTGGCTGGACCCCTCCACCCGCCTCGTGCACTTCATCGGTAAGGACAACATCGTGTTCCACGCCCTGATCTGGCCGGCCATGTTGATGGCCCACGGCGAGTACATCCTGCCCTCGGAGATCCCGGCCAACGAGTTCCTCAACCTCATGGGCGACAAGTTCTCCACCTCCCGAAACTACGCCGTGTGGGTGCACGACCTGACGAACCGGTTCTCCGTGGACATGATCCGCTTTGGCATTGCCCGCATCCTGCCCGAAACCAAGGATGCCGACTTTGACCCCCGGGACTTCCAGGTCATGGTCAACAACGAACTGGTGAACAACTACGGCAACTTCGTGAACCGCACGCTGAGCTTCGTGGAACGCTACCTGAAGGGCAGGGCTCCCCGGCCCCCGGCGGAACCGGACCCCCAGGTACACCAGGCGATTCAGGAGGCCCACCAGGAGATCACCCACTACCTGGAGACCTTTGAGTTCCGCAAGGCCCTGCGGCGGATCCTGGCCCTGTCGGATGTGGCCAACGCCTACTTTGACCACGGGGAACCGTGGCGGACCCGCAAAACCGATCCCGCCGCCACCGAACGGACCCTGGCCCACTGCCTGTGGTTCGTTCAGGCCCTTTCCCTGTACATGGCCCCCTTCACGCCGGAGTCTTCGGAGCGGATCTGGCAACACCTGGGCCTGGAGCAACCGGCCTGGTCCCTGGCCCTCCAACCCTCCTGGCCCGAGGGGCTGGAGATCCGGGGGGTCAAACCGCCCTTCCGCAAGATCCAGGACTCCGAAGTGGAGGCCCTGATCCTGGAGATCCGGAGCCGGGCCCAACAATCCGGGGTTGCCCCCCGGCCATCATCAGAGGAGGAACAGCCCATGGAAACCATCACCTTTGAGGAGTTCAAAAAACTGGATATCCGGATCGGCACGATCCGGGCCGCCGAGCCCGTGCCGGGCGCCGACCGCCTGCTGAAACTGCAGGTGGACCTGGGCGAAGCCGAGCCCCGCACCCTGGTGGCTGGCATCCGTGAGGCCTACCGGCCCGAGGACCTGGTGGGCCGGCAGATTGTGGTCCTGGCGAACCTTCAGCCCCGCAAGATCCGGGGGATCGTGTCCCAGGGCATGCTCCTGGCCGCTGTGGAAGACGGCAAGCCTGTGCTCCTTGGGCCCGATCAACCGGTCAAAAACGGCACCCCGGTGTCGTAGGAACCCCAGGAAAATCCCACCCCGGGATGCGATCGTGCGAATCGGCGCCGCCGCTCGACAGGCAGCCTGGTCGTAGGAGTCACAGAAAGTTCCCATCCCCGGATCCAACAGGCGGTGGACCAACAGAGGGGGAGTCTCAGGAGAAGACCTCCATCCCCCGGTGTTTTTCTTTCCAGTCTCCGGCCCTCCCCAAACCAGGCACCCCGCTCCCACATCGGCCTCGGCCCACACCCGGAACGGGGCGGGGCACCCCTCGCCGGAACTTCCTCTCCCGAAGGCTCCTCCATCCTACCCCCCACTTCCAAGGGGAAAAGGTATTGCTCCCGCCTACCGGATGAAAACACCTTGCGAACCTTCCTTGACCGGCGTAAGATTTCTTCTCCATGAAGGAAGTCCGAAGGGAGAGGTTTGATATGAGCAGTGCCTTTTTTAGATTTAAAGAGCTCCTTGAGGAGCTCTTCCAATTCCATAGGGCTGACTTGGACTTCGGAATTTATAGAATCCTGAACATCAAACGTGCACTTCTACGGCGGTGGATTGAAGAAGATCTACCGAAAACTATCCAGGAGGAGCTTCGAAAGGGAGCTCTGGCCAAGCGGGCCGAAGCAAAGCGAGCGCTGGAGGATGCCCGCCGGAAGGTACTGGAAACGCCGGGTGAAGACGCCATCGACACCGAGGGCAACCTGGCCGAGCCCTACCGGAACACCAAAGTGGGCCGGGAATACCTGGAAGCCCAAGCGAAGGCGGCCCACGCTCAAGCCCCCGAAGCCCTGGAGGCCGCCGTTTACAACCACCTCTACACCTTCTTCAGCCGCTACTGGCAGGACGGCGACTTCATTTCCAAGCGCCGTTATTCCAGGAAAGAACGCTACGCCATCCCCTACAACGGCGAGGAGGTGTATCTCTACTGGGCCAACCACGACCAGTACTACGTCAAGACCGCTGAGTACTTCACCGACTACACCTGGAAAGCGCCCAACGGTGTGACGGTCCACTTCAAACTGAAGGCCGCCGATGTGGAGGTCAACAATGTTAAGGGAAAGAAGCGCTTTTTCATCCCTCGCCTGGAGGAGATTGTTTGGAACGACGCCGTGAGAACTCTCATCATTCCCTTTGAGTACCGCCCCCTCACGCCACAGGAGGAAACCCGCTATGGCAACAAAAAGCAACAGGACAAAATCATCGAGGAGGCCTTACAAGCAATTCCCGAACGGCTGAAGGACAACACCGAGGCGCTGGCCGCACTGAACGCAGAGCGTCGCAAGGACACCCAGGGCAATCCTGTCTCCTATCTGGCCCACCACTTGCGTCAATATACTGCCAGAAACACCCGTGACTTCTTCATTCATAAGGACCTCAAGGGCTTCCTCTCCCGCGAACTGGACTTCTACCTGAAGAACGAAGTGCTCAACCTGGACGAAATGGAGGCCGCCGGGGAAGATCTGGCCAAAGGTTGGTTCCAACTCATGCGCCTTATCAAGCGCATTGGTAACCACATCATTGACTTCCTGGCCCAGATTGAGGATTTTCAGAAGGCCCTTTGGGAGAAAAAGAAGTTTGTTACCGAGACCTTCTACTGTATCACCGTCGGAAACATTCCCGAGGACTTCTACCCAGAGATCGCGGAGAATGAGGCTCAGTGGGAGGAATGGCGGGCGTTCTTCCACATCCACGAATTGCCCAAAGACCTGTTGACCGGCGACTTGGATACCAGGGAAGGCCGTATCG
>CAZXAO010000039.1:0-11409 GCA_964638465.1 uncultured bacterium
ATCAATGCCGTGGTCCACCAGGAGCATGATGAGTTCGTCCAGGGCGTCGCCGTGGGCGTAAATCGCGGGCACCAGCCGGTTGATCTCCTGGTACGAGATCTTGTTGCCCCGCGCCCGGGCGTATTCCACAACCTCCTGGAAGACCTCCCGCTTGGTGCGGACCTTGGGTTTCTGCATGCTATGCACCTCCTAAAAGGACTCCTTCAGGCGTTGTTCAGACAGCCGAAGGAGTTCGCGTTTCAATCGTTCAATGGTCTCCAGAGGCTCCTCGCCCTTGGCCGGATGGGCCAGACGGGCCAGGAGCTCCTTTTTCTTGAACTTCTCCACAGCCCACCGGCGGAGCACGCCGGGCTCTGTCTGGCTCAGCCGCAGTTGTGCCCGAGCGAACTCCGCCCGGAACCCGGCGTCGGCCTCGGCCAGGGCCTCCTCTGCTGTTTGGCCCTCCTGAAGCCGTTGGACCATCTGCCGAACGCCGGTGTGGCCAAAGGCCTGGGCCGGGGTCTGGAGCAGGTAGGGCCGCAGGCCCTCGTCGGCCAGGGCCACGGCCAGCAATTTGACCTCCCAGTGGCCACCCTCGGAGACCTGGGGTCTGGCCGGAGGTGCCGGGGGGCGGGTTTCCTTTTGCAGCATCGCCAGGGCTTCGCGCATCCGATCCAGGTCGTAGCCATACCGCTGGGCCGCCTCCCGCAGGAAGCTCTCCTGGAGCACGGGATCCCGGCTTCCGGCCAAAGCCTCCACAAAGGCCTGCATCTGTTGGTACCCCTCTTCTACCGTTCGGGGCGGCGTCTTCAGGTAGAAGTCCACCAGGTCCACCGCCCGATCCAGGGCCTGTTGCAGGGCCCCGGGATCCCGGGTGGCCAGGTCGGCCGGGTCCGTCCCCTCGGGCAACAGGGCCACCTCCGGGAAGATCCCGGCGCTGAGCAGCACCGGGATCGTGCGTCGGGCGGCCTTGAGCCCTGCTTCGTCACCGTCAAACAGCAGGGTGACATGTCGGGTACTCCGGGCGATCTGGCGGGCCTGGGGTTCGGTCAACGCCGTCCCCAGGGGCGCCAGGGTATTCTCGTAGCCCACTTGATGCATGAGCAGCACATCCATATAGCCTTCCACCAGGATCGCCCGGTCCCGGGCCCGCAGGGCATCCCGTCCCTGCGGGTACCCGTAGAGCAGCCGTCCCTTTTTGAACACCAGGGTTTCCGGCGAGTTCAGGTACTTGGGCTGGGCATCGCCCAGGGTTCGTCCCCCGAAGCCCACGCACCGGCCCATGGCATCGGTGATCGGAAACATCACCCGATCGCGAAACAGGTCGTAGGTACGGCCGTCGCTGGTCACCGTCAAAAGCCCTGCCTGTTTCAGGAGTTCCCGGGAGAACCCTTCGTGTTCTGCTTGTCGGATCAGGCCCAGGCCCGTGGGAGGGGCGTAGCCCAATTGAAACCTGGCCATGGTCTCCCGCCGGATCCCCCGGCGTTTCAGGTATTCCCGGGCACCCTCTCCTGCACTCCCGAGCAACTGCGACGCATAATAAGTACGCGCGAATTCCAGGATCCGCAAGAGGGGATTTCGGCGGTCCTGGGAATCGCCGTATTCAATGGTGATTCCCAGCCGTTGGGCCAGGAGTTCCACGGCCTCCCGAAAGGAGACCCCCTCGGTGTCCATGACGAAACGGAACAGGTTGCCCGAGGCGCCGCACCCGAAGCAGTGGTACACCCCCTTGTCGGGGTCCACATAAAAGGAGGGGGTTTTCTCTGCGTGGAAGGGACAGAGGCCGCGGTACGAGCGGCCAGCCCGCTTGAGGGCGACCTTTTCGGAGACCACATCCAGCAGATTGATGCGGTGCTGGATCTCTTCCAGGGCCTCCTCAAACTTCATAGAGGGCATCGCGGGGTACCTCCATCACCTGTTTGCCCACCCGCACATAGTGGCGGCCCTGGCGTTCGCCCACATACTCCGCCACGAAGCCGAAGGGTTTGATGCGATAGGACTTGCCCACCTCCAGGGTACGGGCGGGTCGGGTGAAGGCCTCCTGTTCCCGGGCCTTATCCCGGACCTCCCGTTTCACTGCCGAAACCATGGCCACGGCGCGGCGGGCCTCTTCGGTGTGGGCGGCCTTCCGGAGCCGGCGGCGGAGTTCCTCGGCCTCCTGTTCCACCTGTTGCAGGATCTGGCGGGCCTTCTGGCGGGCCTGTTCAATCCGCCGGGTGGTCTCCCGGGCCAGTTCCTCTTCGCGGGCCTGGAGTTCCCGCTGGCGGCGGGCCAGTTCCCGTTCCTTTTCGGCCAGCTGTCGTTTCAGCCGTTGCAGGCCCTCTTCAAACTCCCTGAGGGTCTCCCGGGCCCGCTGGATCAGGGATTCGGGCAAACCCTCGTGTTCGGCGATCTCCAGGGCGTGGCTTTCGCCCATCTCGCCGATCTCCATGCGGTAGGTAGGCCGGCCGGTGGCCGGATCGTAGCCCATGGAGGCGTTGACCATGCCCGGCGTGCGGGCCACGAGTTCCTTGAGGGGGCCCAGATGGGTGTTAGCCACCACGCAGGCGCCGCGCCGCTGGAGTTCCACCAGCAGGGCGTAGGCCAGGGCGGCACCCTCAGAGGGGTCCGTGGAGGCCAGCATCTCGTCAAAGAGCACCAGGTCGCCGGGTTCCACCTGGTCCAGGAGGCGACGAATGTCCCGGACCAGTGCGGTAAAACTGGATTCCCCCCGGGAGAGATCCTGTTCGTCCTGGAACCCCAGGGCCCAGAGGCTGTGGGGCAAGGGGACCCGGACCCGGCGGGCCGGAAAGGGAAAGGCCGACAGGGCCGCCAGGACGGCCAGCCCCAGGGTTTTCAGGGCCACGGTTTTGCCACCGGCGTTGGGGCCGGAGATGAGGAGCACGGCCTCGCGGAAACGCAGGGTCAGGGGCACGGTGCCCTCAAAGCCCTTTTCCTGGACCAGCAGGGGGTGGTGCGCCTCCTCCAGCAGGATCTCCGGATCGTCGTGGATCTCGGGCAGCACCGCGCCCGTGGCCCGGGCGTACAGGGCCCGGGCGTAGAGGGTTTCCAGATCACCCAGCTGTTGGGCCATTTGATGGAGGAAAAGGGCATGGTGGTGGGCCCGGTCCGAGAGGGCGCGGAGAATGCGTTGCACCTCCTCGCGCTCCTCCTCCTCGCGGCGTTTCAGGCGGTTCTGGGCCTCAATCACTTCGTAGGGTTCCACGAAGAGGGTTTCTTCGGACTGGGAAAAGCCGTGGACCACGCCCCGGGGCTGCACATGGGACTTGAGGGGGAGCACATAGCGGCCATTCTTGAGGGTCACGAAGGGTTCGCGAAGCCAGCCCCGGCGGTCGTACTCGCGTTTCAGGGCTTCCATCCGGCGGAGCACCTCGGCCTCGGCCTCCTTTCGGGCCTTTCGGATTCGGGCCAGCCGGGGGCTGGCCTCGTCGCGCACCTCTCCCTGGGGGCCGAGGGAGCGACGGATCTCCTGGTACAGGCCCTGGAGCACCACGGGGTCCATCAGGGCAGTTTCCACGGGAGTGCCCACCAGAGCCTCGTAAACCTCCAGGGCCGAGGCGATGAAGGCCTGGATCTTCAGGAGGTCCTGGGGGGTGAGAAGGGCGCCAGCACGGAGTTTTTCCAGGGGGAGGCCTCCGGGGATCCTGGAGAAGTCCAGCCGTAGCCCCCGGTCCACCTCGCGGATCAGGGCGTTCAACAGGGCCCGTTGGTGTTCCAGGGCAGCCCGGTCCCCCAGGGGGCGGAGCCGCTCCAGGGCTGCAAGCCCCAGGGGCGACACCACATAGCCCTGGAGGAGGGCCACCAATCGGGGGAACTCCAGTTTCTCCAGGGTATCCTCGGAGACCATGGACCTCCGGGTTACGCGTTGTTGTACTTGCGCATCTTGCGGAGCATGCGGCGGCGGGCCGCCATCAACTCCTTGCGCCGCCTTTCGGACGGTTTCTCGTAGAACTGGATCCTTTTCAGGTCCTGAAGGATCCCGTCCTTGGTGACCACCTTGCGGAATCTCCGCAATAGGCTGTCAAAGGATTCACCGTCCCGCAAACGGACACCCGACATATGGGTTCACCTCCTTCGGGCTTCTTCGGCAGGGGGTTCCTTCTTGCCCTTCTCACCCCGACCAGTCCAGACCTCTTTGAGCCGGTCCTTAAAGGAAGAAGGCCGGCCTGGATGCTGGTGACCTTCCTCCAGGGCTTGCCAGCGTTTCAGGAGTTCCCGTTGTTCCGGGCTCAAATCCTGGGGTTTGGGCACCTGGATCACCACCCGAACCCAGAGATCGCCACGGCCACCGCGGAGTCGCGGCATTCTCCGCCCCCGCACCCGAAGCTGGGTATGGCTGGGTGTGCCGGGGGGGATCTCTATTCTAACCCCTTCGCCCAGGATGTCCTGGACCTCTATTTTACCCCCCAGGACCGCTGTTGAATAGGGGATTTCCACGGTGGTGTACAGGTCGTCCCCCTTCCGCTGGAACCGGGGGTGGGGTTTTTCCTCAATGGAGACCAGGAGGTCACCGGGAGGGCCACCCCAGGGCCCCACATTGCCCTGGCCCCGCAGGGTCAGGTACTGGCCCTCTTCCACGCCCCGGGGGATCCGGATCTTGAGGGTGCGGGTTTTCAGGACCCGACCGGTGCCCTGACACACGGGGCAGGGATCCGGGAGGATCCATCCCCGGCCCTCGCATCGGGGACAGGGGGCGGTGCGGACCATGTCAAAGAAGAGGCTGCGGCTTCGGGTCTGGACCACGCCGGTGCCGCCGCACACCGGGCAGAGGGTCCGCTGGCCGGTGCGGGACCCGGTGCCGTGGCACGCGTCGCACCGTTCGTAGTGCTTGATGCGGATGGTCTTTTCTACGCCCCGGGCGATTTCCTCCAGGGTGAGGGCGAGGCGGATCCGGATGTCCTCGCCGCGGGGGGCGGTGTCTGTGGGGCGGCGGGCCCGCGTTGCCGCGGGCCTGCCGCCAAAGAACTGCTCCAGGAGATCCGAGAAGAACCGACCGAAATCGCCGCCAAAGATGTCCCGCAGGTCGTCAAAGTGCCGGAAATCCTGCCAGGAGAAGTTCCCCTCCCGGAAGGTCTGGGATACGCCCTCGTGGCCATAGGCATCGTAGAGCCGGCGTTTCTCCGGGTCCATGAGCACCTCGTAGGCCTCGGAGATCTCTTTGAACTTCTCCTCGGCCCACTTCTTCTTCTCCGGAGGATGCCGGTCCGGATGGTACTTCAGGGCCAGTTTCCGGTACGCCTTCTTGATCTCCTCCGGCGAGGCGTCCCGGGAAACGCCGAGGATCTCGTAGTAGTCCCGCTTACCGGCCATGGCTCACCAGTAAGCGGTGGAAACCGGAGAGGGTATCACTCCACCACCTCGTAGTCGGTATCCATGGGGCCTTCGGGCTTGTCCTTGCCCTCGCCGCCGGGCTTGCCCTGCCCCGCAGTGCCAGCGGTGCCCGCCGCCTGTTGCTGGGTCTGCTGATGATAGAGTTCCGTGGAGATCTGGTTCCAGATGCGCTGGAGATCGTCCAGTTTGCTGCGGATGGCCTGCACATCCTCGCCCTGCATAGCCTCCTTGAGGGCCTTGATGGCGGTTTCCACCTGCTGGCGTTTCTCGGTAGCCACCTTGTCTCCCAATTCCTTCAGGAGTTTTTCCACATTGTAGATGTACGCATCGGCCTGGTTCCGGGCATCCACCAGCTCCTTGCGGCGGCGGTCTTCTTCCTTGTGCTTCTCGGCCTCCTCCACCATCCGCTGGATCTCCTCCTCACTGAGGCCGCTGGAGGCGTGGATCCGGATCTCGGCTTCCTTGCCCGTGGCCTTGTCCTTGGCCGACACATGCAGGATGCCGTCGGCGTCAATGTCAAAGGTTACTTCAATCTGGGGCACACCCCGGGGAGCGGGCGGGATGCCGGTGAGTTCAAACTGGCCGAGCAGTCGGTTCTCCGAGGCGATGGGGCGTTCTCCCTGGTACACCTTGATGAGCACGCTGGTCTGGTTGTCCTCTGCGGTGGTGTAAACCTTGGTCTTGCGGGTGGGCACCGTGGTATTCCGGGGGATCACCACATCAAACACGCCGCCCAGGGTTTCCACCCCCAGGGAGAGGGGGGTGACATCCAGGAGCAGGATGTCCTTGACCTCGCCGGAGAGCACGGCGCCCTGCAGGGCGGCGCCGATGGCCACCACCTCATCCGGATTGATGCCCTTGTGGGGTTCCCGGCCGAAGAAGTCGCGCACCATCTGCTGCACCAGGGGCATCCGGGTCTGACCGCCCACCAGGATCACCTCGTCAATCTCGCCGGGCGAGAGTTTGGCGTCCTCCAGGGCCTGTCGGCAGATCTCAATGGAGCGCTCAATGAGGTCACGGGCCATGCTTTCCAGCCGGGCCCGGGTGAGTTTGCGTTCCAGATGTTTGGGGCCCGAGGCGTCGGCGGCGATGAAGGGCAGGGAGATGGTGGTCTCCTGCAGGGTGGAGAGTTCCTTTTTGGCCTTTTCAGCGGCCTCCTTGAGGCGTTGCAGGGCCATGCGATCCTTGCGCAGGTCAATGCCGGTTTCCTCCAGGAACTCCTCCACGAGCCACTGGATGATGCGCTGGTCAATGTCATCGCCGCCCAGATGGGTATCGCCCTTGGTGGCGATCACCTCAAACACGCCGCCGCCGATCTCCAGGATGGAGATGTCAAAGGTGCCGCCGCCCAGGTCGTACACGGCCACCTTGAGCTGGCGTTCCTTTTTATCCAGGCCGTAGGCGAGGGCGGCTGCGGTGGGTTCGTTGAAGATGCGGAGCACCTCCAGGCCTGCGATGCGGCCGGCGTCCTTGGTGGCCTGGCGTTGGGCGTCGTTGAAATAGGCGGGCACCGTGATCACGGCCTTGGTCACCGGATGTCCCAGATACTGCTCGGCGGCCTCCTTGAGGTAGGCCAGGATCTTGGCGGAGATCTCCTCGGGGGTGAAGTTCCGGCCCAGGGCAGGGATGTACACCTCCACCCGGTCGTTGGGGCCGGAGACCACCTTGTAGGGGACCCGTCGGGCCTCTTCGGTCACCTCGCTGTACCGGCGGCCCATAAAACGCTTGATGGAAAACACGGTGTTTTCTGCGTTGGTAATGGCCTGGCGTTTGGCCAGCGAGCCCACCAGCACCTCCTGGTCCTTAAAGGCCACCACGGAGGGGGTAATGCGTTCCCCCTCGGGGTTGGGGATGATCACGGGCTCGCCGCCCATGACCACAGCCACTACGGAGTTGGTGGTGCCAAGGTCAATGCCGATCACCTTTTCCTGGGCGCTCATGACGATTCACCTCCTTCGTCTGCATTCCGGGTTTCCACGCCCTGGCCCCTGGAGACCACCACCTTGGCGGGCCGCAGGAGCCGTTCTTTGAAGTAGTATCCCCGCTCGTACTCTTCCACTACGATCCCGGCGGGCTCCGAAGATTCTACCATGGACACGGCCTCGTGTTTCCTGGGGTCAAAGGGTTCACCCTTGGAGGAGAAGGGCTTCAGCCCTTCGCGTTCCAGGACCTCCCGGAGTTGTTTGAAGATCATGCGCACGCCGTCCAGGATGGCCCGGGCGTCGGCCTCCTCCGAGACGGCCAGAGCCCGTTCAAAGTTGTCCAGCACGGGCAGGAGTTCGCTGACCAGACGTTCCGAGGCGAACTCCACCGCCTGTTTCCATCGCTGGTCCATGGCGCGCTTGTAGTTCTCAAAGTCCGCCCGGGTCCTCAGGTAGAGGTCCCGGAACTCGTCCCGTTCCTGTTTCACGGTTTCCAGTTCTTCCTTCAACCGTTGTACCTCGTTTTTGAGCCGTTGGGTCCAGTGCGGCCGTTTGCTTTTTTCCGCCATGGGACCACCTCCGAGCGGGGATGAAGTCAAGTTGCTATATGTTTACTCAGATTTTCTGCAGATGTCAACCCCCTCTGTGGGTTCCCATCATACAGCCTCGGGCTTGACAGGAAGGGGGCTCCAGACCCTGGAGGAAGGGGATCACGCTGAATGTCCGAAGTTCCAGGTCAACGACCTCTGTTCCCGGGTGTTCCGGGGGTGTGGCTCGTGGCTTACTCTGAGGCCGGCGAGCAGCCGCCGTGGCCTCCTCCCCGGGTTTTGTGCGTGGCTGATCCCGGAGACCTCCCGGCCGGACCAGGGGACTTCTCTACCTCCCCCGGGGACCGCGCAGTTTTTGCGTTCGGACGGTGCGCCTTTGCTCAGGCGGTATACCCGTTATTCGGTGGCCTTCACCGTGCGGGCAGGGGGTTCCGGCACATTGGGGCGGCGGGTGACGCCCGTGGGTTTGGGGGCCACCCGGGCCACCTTCCGGCGGCGGCCCAGCACGCGGTGCTGAAACACCTTCTTCTTGAGCAACTGGATGGCCATCGCCGGGTCTACGCCCTTGGGGCAGGCCTCGGTACAGGCCCCGGCATAGTGGCACCGCCAGACGCCGTGGGCATCGTCCACCAGGTCACACCGCTCCCGGTAGGCCGCGTCCCGGGTGTCCACGGTGTACCGGTACGCCTGGGCCAGGGCCTGGGGCCCCAGGAACAGGGGGTCGCTGGCCACCGTAGGGCAGGCGGCCAGGCAGATGCCGCACTTGATGCAGTAGGTGAACTGGATGAACTCGTTGAGTTCCTCTGGGCTCTGCTCAAACTCGCCGGAGGGGTTGTCCAGTTCCTCCTCGTCGCCCGGACGCATCACATAGGGCTGGACGGCTTCGTGTTTCTCAAACAGGGGGTTCAGTTCGGGCACCAGATCCTTCACCACGGGATAGTTCTTGAGGGGCTCCACGGTGACCACGGGGGTGTTCAGTTCCAGGATCTGGGTCTGGCAGGCCAGGCGGGGCTTGCCGTTGATCATCATGGCGCAGGAACCACACACGCCCATCCGGCAGGAGGCCCGGTACGAGAGGGAGCCGTCCAGGTTCTCCTTGATCCACAGCAGGCCGTCCAGGACGGTCATGCCGCGTTTCGTGGGCACCTCGTAGTCCTTGTAGGTGGGGGGATCGCCGGTGCCGGAGTAGCGGAACACGCGGAAGGTGGTGTGCTGCACCACCCGATCCATGTCCACATCCACGAGGGGTTTTGGGGAACCGCCCTTGGGTGTCATCCCACTGCTCCTATCTTCATGGCCGCAAACAGGGCCCAGGTTCCGTAGACGAAGAGGCCCACCCCGAGCACCACCAGGATCCCTGTGATGGTGCGATGGTGACGGGCGAGGGCCTCAATTTCCAGCAGGATGGTCCGGAGACCGTAAAAGCCGTGGTACAGGGCAAACAGGAGGAAGAACAGGTAGAACACGGCATAGGCCGGGCTGGCCGACCGGGCGGCCACGCTCTGGAACCCGATGTTCACCTCGTAATCCCCCAGCAGGTGGATGAACACGATGTGGTAGCCCAAAAGGAGGAAGAGGCCCAGGCCGGCCAGGAGGAACAGGAACCAGAACCGGGATTCCTTCATGGTGCAAACCTCCTCAGGGGGTCAGGAACCCCCAGGCGCTGAACACCAGGAACAGAAAGGCCAGGATCATCATGCCGATGAGCAGGGGGCGTTGGTGATGCAGGGAGGTGACATAGGGGTACACGGGTCGGCGGGGACGCCCCAGGGACCAGCCGAACCATTCCACGAAGATGAGCCGGAGGCCGTTGAAGCCGTGGTAGGCGATGGCGGCGATCAGGAGGTACTCCAGGAACCGGAACACCGGGCCACCGACGGCGCCCATGGCCGCCTCCCAGGCATTCTCGCCAAAGGCCCGGGTGCTGGTCACGAAGATGTGCAGCACCAGGTAAAACAGGATGATGAGGCCGGTGAGGCGATGCAGGAAGTAGGCCCAGCGTTCCAGGCCATAGCGGCCTCCCCACCAGCCCTTCACCCCCAGGCGGTTGTTGTAACGAACGGGTTGGTCCATGGTTTTCCCCCTTAGTACTTGCGTTCCACCGGTTTCCAGGCGGTGATCCGCACGGGTTCGTACGCAATCTTCGGGCCCTCTTCGGTGTACCGGGCGATGGTGTGTTTGAGAAAGTTCTCGTCGTCGCGTTTGGGGAAGTCCAGTCGATAGTGGCCGCCCCGGGATTCCTTCCGCAGCAGGGCGCCAGTGATGGCCACCTCGGCCACATCCAGCAGGAAGCCCACCTCCAGGGCCATGATCAGGTCGGTGTTGTAGATGCGGCCCTTGTCCTCAATGCGGATGTCCTGGTACCGTTCCTTGAGTTCGCGCACCTTCTGGAGGGCCTTTTCCATGCGGGGGCCATCCCGGAAGATCCCCATGTTCTCCCCCATGGTCTGGCGGAGCTCCTGGCGGATCCGGTAGACATTCTCCTTGCCCGCCTGGGTCAGCAGACCCTCAAACACGCGTTTTTCCTCGTCCCGGGCCTCGGCCACGGGTGGGTCCGGCAGGGTACCCTCCTGGAGGGCGTACCGGGCGGCTTCGGCGCCCGTGATGCCGCCGTAGGCCAGGCACTCGGCCGTGGAATTGGTGCCCAGGCGGTTGGCCCCGTGGATGGACGCCGCGGCTACTTCGCCGGCAGCCCAGACATTCTCGGTGCCCACCACCTTGCCGTTGATGTCCGTGCGGACCCCGCCCATGGTGTAGTGGCTTACCGGCCGCACGGGCATGGGTGCTTCAATGGGGTCCACGCCGGCGTACTTGATGGCCACCTCCCGGATCAGGGGAAGCCGTTCGTTGATCTTCTCAGCGCCCAGATGACGGATGTCCAAAAGCAGGTAGTCCAGGCCATGGGGACCCTTGAAGCCCCGGCCCTCCTGAATCTCGGTCATCATGGCGCGGGACACGATGTCCCGGGGGGCCAGTTCCATCATCCCCGGGGCGTACCGTTCCATGAAGCGTTCGCCCTTGTTGTTCAGCAGGTAGCCCCCTTCGCCGCGTACGCCCTCGGTGATCAGGATCCCCGAGGGGATGAGGCCGGTGGGATGGAACTGGATGAACTCCATATCCGCCAGGGGCATCCCGGCGCGGTAGGCCATGGCCAGGCCGTCGCCCGTGACGGTGTGGGAATAGGTGGTGAAGCTGTAGAGCCGGCCAGCGCCGCCGGTGGCCAGGATCAGGGCCTTGGCCACCAGCAGGTAGAACTCGCCGGTGGAGGCGTCAAAGCCCGTGAGGCCCACGAAGCGGCCGTCCTTCATCAGGATCCGGGTCACGAACCACTCGGAATAGCGGGTGACGCGATCGCGGTACTTGAGCAGGGTGTCGTAGAGGGTTTGCATCTCAAAGAAGCCGGTTTTGTCGGCGGCAAAGGTGGCGCGGGGAAAGGAGTGGCCCCCGAAGCGTCGCTGGTCAATGCGGCCATCGGGCCTCCGCGACCAGGGCATGCCCCAGTGGTCCAGCAGCAGGATCTCCCGGGGCATGGTCTCCACGAACCGGAACACGGTATCCTGATCTGCCAGGAAGTCGGAGCCCTTAATGGTGTCCCAGGCGTGGAGTTCAAAGCTGTCGCCCTCTTCGGT
>CAZXAO010000040.1:0-11318 GCA_964638465.1 uncultured bacterium
ATAATAAATGAGTTTGGGAAAACAGCGGAAGCTGATCCTAAAAAGGATAAAAAAGCATTAAAAAGACTTGTTGATTGGTTAGAATATGCTGGAATCATAGAAATCGACGAAAATGAAAAGGTACATTTAAAGGAGATTCCAACAGTCCAAAATGTGGGAAAGAAAACACTGCCAGAAGAAAAAATTGAAAGTGTATCTGATATAACAGAGGAAATAGGAAAACCAGGGGGAATCAAGAAAACTCAGGAAGAGATAGTACTAAATCTGACTATAAACATCCAAATAGATTCAAACACGGATGTTGAAAAAATCAAGGAAATCATGAAAGTCATCAGACAGAACTTGATGGAAGATCACAGTGAGTAAATCTCACTTGGCAAAGTGGTGGAACTCTTCACCTGCTGTCGCAAGCTTTCCTTTCGGGTCTGCTAACAAGCGGGTATCTGGCATCGGCTTACACCTACGCCCAACTCCTTCGCTATCGCTCAGGACTTCAGATACCCGCCAACCGTTTTCTGAAAAAGATCGGGAGGCTGCGTTCTCCCCGTAAACCCCTCTCCTTCCAATCCCTCCGAATTTTCCCCGCTGGCGTGAATCTCTAAACGCCGTAAACTCAACACCAAATCCAAGACAAGACATCTGCGTTTCCACCTTATAAGTGACGGATCGGCGTGCCCCTCAAAGCCGCAGGCGGCCGGCCTGGAGAAGTTCGTCCAGCACCTCTTCGGGGGCCAGTTTTCCCCTCCTCAACCCGGTCCTTTTCCTCCTCCAGCATCCGGGTAAAAAACGACCAAACTTTCTTCGGGTTGGCCGCCGACGACTACTTCTTCTCCAACATCCGCGTAAAAGCCTCGTCGCTGTAAAGAGGGTATCTGCGCTTCAGGTAGGCATAAACCTCCATCCCCAGGCGCGTGGGGAACAGGAACCCCCGGCGTTCAATCACATACCGCCGGTCTAAAAGGGTCTGGACAATCCGCGCATAGGTGGAAGGGCCTCCGATCCCCCGCCGCTTCATCATCTGGATGAGGGTCCCCTGGGTGTAGGGCGGGAGCAGGGGCAGAAAGGCGAGCCGCTTCTTTTCCACCCGCACTTTCCCTTCCGGGAGAGGGAACACGCGAAGGGGAAGAAGCACCGTAAACCCGGGCTCCCGGATTTCCACCACCGCCCGCACCTCGTGGGTAAACCCCTCCAGCTCGAAGCGAAGGACCACCTCCACCACCTGCGCTTCCGGCATCTGAGAGGCGATGAACCGGCGGGAAATCAGCTCATAGAGTTGGAGGATACGGGACGGGGCCGAAAGCCCCACCATCCCCTGGGCATGGAGCAAGCGCCCCCCTCACGGTCCAGCGGGCGGGTGGGCCGGATGCACTCGTGTGCCCCCCTCCCCCAGGTCCGGGGACGAAAGTGCTCCGGACCGAAGTGCTCCTCAATGTCCTCCCGGGCCCCCCGCGGCCCGACCTCGCTCACTCAGGTGGAATTGGTCCGGTGATCGGTGATCCATCCCCGCGTGGACAGCCCTCTTGAACCCCTTGACACCCCGAGGCACCGGGCGTATAAATACACACCCAACACATCGCGGGGTGGAGCAGTCTGGTAGCTCGTCGGGCTCATAACCCGAAGGTCGCCGGTTCAAATCCGGCCCCCGCTATTTTTTTCTGGATTCCTCTCCTGTGGTTCCCGGTACTTTGGTCCAAGGGCAAGGGCTTCCGGGACCCTGTGGGGGGATAAAACCGGAAAGGCGAGCCGGATCCCGCCGCCGGGGATCTCGGGGGGTTTCCCATTGGTCCCCGGGCCTGTATAATAGCCATCACCCAAAGCGGGGCCGTAGTTCAGCCTGGTGAGAACGCCGGCCTGTCACGCCGGAGGTCGCGAGTTCAAATCTCGTCGGCCCCGCTTTATTCTTTTCCCTACCATCCCAATCAAAAGGAGTTCTCATGAAGCGGTTCCTTCCCCTCCTGCTGCTGGTGGCAGCGCCCCTGGCAGCCAAGATGCATGTGCGGGTCTTTGTGGACACCCGGGCCCAGCTGGAGACCCTCCTGGCCCGGGGGGTTCAGGATGTGGCCGCCGTTCACCCCAAGGGCTTCGTGGACCTCATCGTGGATGATCCCCGCGTGCTCCAGGGCTTTGATTACCTGGTGCTGGACCCCGACCTGGAGGCCACCTGGCAACGCTGGCTCCAGACCGGTCTGATGGTGGACTTCGGCCCCTACTACACCTATGCCGAAATGACCCAGTTGCTGGACCAGCTCCACGACCAGTACCCCACCCTGACCAGTCCCAAGATCTCCCTGGGCCAGTCCTGGGAGGGCCGGGACATCTGGGCCATGCGCATCTCCGCCGTGCCCGAGGGCGAGCCCGCCCCCACGGTGCTCCTGGACGGTGTGCACCACGCCCGGGAACCCATCGGTTGCAACATCATCGTGGATTTCGCCCGCTACCTTCTGGAACGCTACGGCTCGGACCCCGAGGTCACCTGGCTCCTGGACCACTGGGTCCTCTGGATCCTGCCGGTCCTGAACCCCGACGGCTACACCTACAACGAAACCCCCCAGTCCGGCGGCTGGTGGCGAAAGAACAAACGCGACAACAACAACAACGGCACCTTTGAAGAGGACTACGACGGCGTGGACCCCAATCGGAACTACGCGTACCAGTGGGGTTACGACAACACGGGCTCCAGCCCGGACCCGGGTTCCCAGGTCTATCGGGGCCCGGCCCCCTTCTCCGAACCCGAAAATCAGGCCATCCGCTGGCTCGTGGACTCCATCCAGCCGGTGATCGTGTTGAACTACCACTCCTACTCCAACCTGCTGCTCTATCCCTGGGGCTACGACGAGTACTACACGCCGGACCAGCCCATCTTTGAAGCCATGGCCGAGTACATGACCGCCGCCAGTGGCTACGAACCCGCCACCCCGTGGGAGGTGCTCTACACAGCCAACGGTGTGGCCATTGACTGGATGTACGGCGAACAGACCGAAAAGCCCAAGATCCTGGCCTTCACCCCCGAGGTGGGCGAGCAGTTCTGGCAGCCCGACGAGGCCACCATCCAGGAACAGTTCAACGAGAATCTGCCCATGAACCTCTATGTGCTCAAGGCTGCCGGCCCCTACGCCGAACAGACGGACCTCCAGATCAGCGACCAGAACGGCGACGCCCGGCTGGACCCCGGCGATACCGCCCGGGTGGTGGTGACCCTTAAGAACCTTTCGCCGGCGGGCTCGCTGAACGATGTGGTGGCCACGCTGATCCCGGTGCTGCCTCCAGGCTTTGCCCAGGTCCTCGTGGATTCTGCCGTCTTCGGAACCCTGGCCCCCCTCCCCTCCCCGGGCGCCCAGAACGCAGATCATCCCTATCTCGTGGCCCTTTCGCCCACCGTGCCCGAAGGCACCGCCCTGCCCTTCCGATTGAGGATCTCCGCTGGCCAGGACTTCGTCCGGGAGGTGCCCCTGGTGCTCCAGGTGGGCGAGCCCGTGGTGATCTTCTTTGACTCCCTGAATTCCCTGGACCACTGGACGGTGGAGGGCACCGGCGCCACCTCGTGGGGGCTCACCGGCGCTTCGTACCACAGCGCCCCCACCAGTGCTGCGGATTCCCCCTACGGCGACTACGCCAACGATGTCTCCACCGCCCTGGTCCTGGCCCAGCCCCTGGACCTGACGGCGGCCATGGCCGCATACCTCACCTTCTGGCACAAGTACGACATTGAAACCGGCTACGACAACGGCTATGTGCAGGTGTCCACCGACGGCACCCAGTGGACCACGCTGCGCACCTATACCGGGCACGAGAACACCTGGCAACCCGAAACGCTGGATCTCACGGGCTATGTGGGGGATTCCGTGTGGATCCGGTTCCTCTTCACCTCCGACTATTCCGTTACCTACGACGGCTGGTATGTGGACGATGTAGCCGTCCTGGCCAGCCTGAGTCCGGAGGCCGTCCAGGAGGAGGGGCCGCAGACGACACCTGCTGTGCGCCTTCAGATGAACGGTCGGGCGCTGCGATTCCAGGTGTTGCATCGGGGTCCCGTGGATCTGGCCCTGTTTGATGTGGCCGGCCGCCGGATTGCCCGGCTGTATCACGGGACCCCCGGGGCCGGTCGCTGGGTACAGGTGGCCCTGCCCGGGTCGCTTCGGCCGGGCGTGTACCTGGCCCGGTTGAGGACGCCGGAAGGCACCACCACCCTGCGGTTCGTGCATGTCCGATAGGGGGTTGTTCCTCGCCCGACACGGCGAGACCGACTGGAACCGCCAGCGTCGGATCCAGGGCTGGACGGATGTCCCCCTGAACCCGCAGGGCCTCCGCCAGGCCGAAGCCCTGGCGGAGGCCCTGCGGCCCCTTCAACCCCGACGCGTGTTCACCTCGGACCTGAGCCGGTCCCGACAGACCGGGGAGGTGGTGAGCCAGCTCCTGGGCCTGCCCCTCACCGTGGACCATCGGCTCCGGGAGGTGCACCGGGGTGAACTGGACGGCTACCTGGTAGACCTCGCCCGGGTGCAGTTCCCCGAGTTCTTCCAGGTGTGGGAGCAGAGGCCCTACGAGGCCCGGCCCCCGGGCGGCGAAAGCGCCCGGGACGCCGAGCGACGCGTGCGGGAATTCCTAAACGACTGGTGGCCCTGCCTGGACCGGGCCGTGATCGTCGGCCACCGGCTCCTGAACATGGTGTTCCTCCACCTGCTGGGCGAACCCGTGGAAGACCCCGGGGACTTCTTCTCCCGGCTGATGAAGAACGGCGAGGTGCGCACCCTCGCCCTGCCTCAGGATCCTCCATAGCCGGTTCGCCGTCAGAATAGGCGCCCGAATGTGGTCCCGGGCAGGGATGTTCCTACTCCAGGGTGGCGTGGGGGCGGATCCGTTCCAGGGTTTTGGGACCGATTCCGGGCACGGCCAGGAGGTCCTCCCAGCGCCGGAAGGGGCCGTGGTGGCGCCGATACTCCAGGATTCGCCGGGCCCGCTGGGGCCCGATGCCCGGAAGGGTCACGAGTTCGGAGAAGTCCGCACGGTTCAAGGAGACCCGGGGCACGGTGGAATCTCTGTCTTCCGGTGTGCCAGCAGGCTGGAGGGGTAGAATCCCCGTCCTCTGAAGGGCGGTGTCGGGGGCCGAGAGGAGGGGAGCGGCCTGCCGGGCCGGGGGGCCGGGCGCGCGGAGCAGGTCCAGCCACCGCAGGGCCGTGCCCAGGGCTAAGGACGCCAGCACGAAGAGGACCACCCGCCGTTCCTGGGGCGTAAGCGTCAGGTGGTCCTTCAGAACTTGAAGGTAGCGCTCAGGCCGAAGTTCCATTCCCGGGTGGTCAGCTCGGTTTTCCGGTCCTTGACATTCCGAAGGTTGAACTGGGCCCGTCCGGTGATGTTGCGCGAGAAGTTGTACTGGGAACTGAAGGTCAGGGTCAGGGTTCCCTGGTCCCCCTGAACCACGCCGAAGTTGATCTGTTTGGTGTCGGAGTACCGGAGTTCCAGCCGATTCGTGATCTCGCTCCGCAGTTTGATCACCCCCCGACCGAAGGGCAACGGAATCCCCCCGGGCCGTCGGAAGGTGTTGTTCAGTTGCAGGGAGAACTCGGAGTTCAGGTTCACCTGGGTACCGGCGCCGTACTGCTGCAGGATCTGACTCTTTTGCCACTGTCGGCTGTAGGCCAGGGTGGCCTGGGTGCCCCCCTTGAGCTGCAGGGTGAGGGAGGGACGGATCTGCTCGGATTGGTCCTCCTGGGTGACCGTGCCTCCGATGTCCCCCTGTCGGCCCAGGGTGTGGGTGTAGTCCAGATTCAGGCTGGCCGAGGTGGCGATCCGCTTGACCAGGGGCATCCACTGGTACACCGTGGGGAACCCCAGGGTGATGTGGGGCAGGGTGTAGGTTTCCGTGTAGTAGTTCCGCTGATGGGTGTAGTTCTGGGTGAGGTTGTAGGAGGTGTTGTAGGAGAGGGTCACCACCGAAAGGGGCAGACTACTGCTCTGGCTCAGGGTCACCGTGCGGGTCCGCGAGGAGCGGGCGGTGTCCAGGTAGGGGACCCCGGGGTCCAGCTGGAAGCCCCATCGGTACGCCCGATCGGGCCGGGCCAGCACGCTATAAAGGAGCCGGTTGTCGTCCATTTGCCAGCTGAGGGATTGGGGAGAGAGCAGCCCCCGGATCAGCTGGCCGGTCCAGCGGAACACCGGTCGCCAGGGGATCGCAAAACGGCGGGTGGATTCCCGGGGTGTCGTCCGGCTGGTGTCCGCCCGGGAGGGCTTCTGACGGGTGTCCGCCGGAGGCGGAGTGGGCGGGGCTGGGGGTGGGGGCGTACTGTCCGGACTTGGGCCGGGGGCGGCCAGGGTATCCCCGGGCACCGGGGTCGTATTCGGCGGTCCAGGCCGCCGGAGTGCGTGTGCGATTCCCGAGAGCGTCCCCCAGAGGCCCCGGAGCCGGCGTCCGAACCGGATCGGATCCACCGTCACCTGCACCTGGGTGTGGGTCCGCTGGGTGATGTTGCGGATCTCGCGGCCCAGGGTATCCACCTGGATCTCCGGGCTGCGATCCTCCTGGTAGTTCGTCTGCCAGGTGAGGGAGGGGGTCAGGAGGTCCAGGAGGGAGAAACTGTAGGACATCGTCAGGTTTTCGGAGCGGGCCACCTCTTTGCCGAACACCGAGGCCGAGGGCAACGACCGATCGTTGTCGGCCTGCAGATTGTAGGAAAGTTGCAGGCTCCGCAGGGGGTTCAGGGAGAGGAGCAGGCCGTTCCGGATCCGGTGATCCCGGGTTTCCGTGAGGGTCTGGGTGCTCAGGGTGGAGTCCTTCTGAACCCGGCGGGTGTAATGGGAGGTGAACTGGATCTGGCTGAAGAAGTACTGGATCTCCTGGCCCAGAAGGTGGAGAGGGGATAAGGTGGGGTTGTAGGTGTACCGGAGGTCCATCTCGTCGTTGCGGAAGTCGGTGCGCTGATCCGGCGACCGGGATTGTCGGAGTTCGTGGCTGTACTGGAGCCGCAAGGGGGCCACGAAGATCCGGGGGAACCAGTGTTCTCCACCGGACTTCTGAAAGGTGAAGGAGTAGGCCTCCTTACGGAACCGGCTGGCCTCCCGGGCTCGTTGACCGGGGTGGAGCCGCACATCGCTGTTGCTCTGGAACACGGGCAACTCGTCCCGCCGCTCGTTGGAGTAGTTCAGGGGGAGATGGATCCCCCAGGAGCGCGGCAGGAACTGGTCCAGATGCAGGGTGGTCTGCAGGGTATAGTGGGTAAGGTCCTTGCGGGCCCGCTGTTGCTGGCCGGGTTGCCGGTAGTTGGGCTCCTGTCGGGTGAAGTTCAGATGGACCTGGGCCAGGCTACCCAGGCGGACCTGGAGCCGGGAATCAAAGGCCAGGCCGCCGCCGTTCAGGGGGTCGGCCAGGCGCAGTTCGTCAAACCAGACCTCGGCGTCCACCCGGGTGGCCAGGTCGTTCAGGATGCCCACCTGGTACATCCGCACATTGGCCAGCGAGGGGGTGCCCCGAAAGCCGAAACGGCCGTTGGTCACCAGGTGCTGGGGTGGGGCCTCGGCGGTGTCCAGCACCTGCTTTTTGAACTGGGTGAGCGAATCCAGTGGGACCACCACCTCCTGCCACTGGGCGGAGAAGAGTTTGAAACGGTACTCGTAGAAGTTCGTGCTGTCCAGCCCCACCCGGACGAACACCGTGGGATAGGGCAGGGCACTGCCCGGCCGGGGCCGAACCCAGAAGCGCAGGGTTCGGTAGTCCAGGAAGTCCTGTTGCCGGAACAGGGCCCGCTCGGCATACGCCCAGTGGCCGGGCAACAGGTTCTCCACCACCAGGGCCAGGGAGTGTTCGTTTTCCAGCTGACCCGTGGTGGGATCCCGGTAGAGCTGGATCCCCGGGGGTGGGGTGTACTCCGGGGTTTCCAGGATTCCTACGGTGGACACGGTGAGTCGCTCGTTGGGTTGCACCGGGTTTTCCGGCTCGGAACTGTGAACCCCCCGGCCCAGCCACTTGCTGCCCGTGATCTCCATCCGGGCGATGAGCAGGGTGTCCGCACGCTGGAAGTCCGAAACCCACAGCCGGACATACCGGATGTTTTCCCAGGTGGCCTCGTCGCCCACCTGGCGGTAAAAGGCGGGATCCCGCAGGGGAATCCGGAAGTACTTCCAGCCCGTCTGGGGGTTCACATACTCCAGGCCCGGGGCCTGGGGATCGTCCAGGTCCAGCGTAAAGGTGAAATAGGCGTTTTTGGTTTCCAGGGTGCCGTTTTTGTCCAGGTCGTCGGTGTCCACCCGTCGATTGCCCTCGGTGCCGTTGATGTGGCTGTAATCCCGGGAGCCCGGAGTGTAGCGATAATCGTCGTTGCCGTCGTCGGCACTGCCGGGGTGCCACTGGCCGTCGTCGCCAGGCACCAGGTCCAGCCCCACATCCTCCGAGGGGCTCACCCGGTTGTCACCGTCCCGGTCCTCGTTGTGGACCTTGGGCACCAGTTGATAGGTGGTGTCCGTGCCCTGGATGATCACCAGGGTGTCGTAGTCCGTGATCCCCCGGATGGCACCGGCGGCGTTCCGCCATACCGAACGCTCCGGGATCTTGTAGCCCAGATCCAGGTGCAACTTCATCCCGTCGCCCTTGACATAGACCTCCAGGTAGTCGTAGGTGGACAGGTTGATGCCGGCACTGGCCAGCAGGTGGTTCAAACTGGCCCAGGAGTGTTCCGGAACCGGCTGCAGGGGCTCCACGGCCAGGAAGAGGACCTCCTGGGGATCGTCGGCCTCCTCGCGGCGGGCATTGGGAAAGACCTCGCCCTTGCGGACCAGGTCCTGGGGGGTGGCCCAGATGATCCGACGGGCGTAATTGGTGGTGTCGTACACCGGCTGATCGGGATCGGTGGGGATGCTGCCGTAGATCCATCGGGCACGGGAGATGGGGATGT
The DNA here is from genome assembly GCA_964638465.1 of uncultured bacterium. GTDB lineage: Bacteria > Hydrothermota > Hydrothermia > WGAB01 > WGAB01 > WGAB01. Next base: position 8,883 of record CAZXAO010000040.1, read on the forward strand.
CCTGGGTCTGCCGGTTGCCCTCCATGTCGTCCAGATAAGCATAGCCCAGGGTACTGAGCACCGAATAGTTCCGCTGTACGCTGCCGGACCAGGTGAGGGTGCTGGTCTGGTCCGAAGTGAGCCCGGGCATCCAGCGAAGCCACCGATCCAGGAGCCCCAGGGATTGCTGCAGGTTCCATCCCAGGCTGCTGGTGAAGTCCCGCGTGGGCACGGCACCCAGCTGGGGCCGCCGGTCCAGGGTGGACACCGAGCGATACATCAGGTTGCCCTGGATCTGGAAGTTCTGGGACCAGTTGGTCTTGAAGTAGCTGGCGATCAGCGACTTCTGACTCTGACTGATGAAGGGGCTGTAGTCAAAGGTGATCTCCAGACTGGCCGTGGGGTCGTTTAAGACCTCCTGATTCAGGATCGTCAGGATACCCGTGTCGTAGTCAATGGTGTAGTCCGTGCCCTTCCGCAGAGTCTGACCCCGCCAGCGAACCACCTCCGAGCCCTGCACAATGGGCGCTGCGCCCAGGCTGATTACCGAGGACCGGCTGGTGGTCTCCACGGTGATGAAGTAGGTGGTGCCCTCGTTGCCCTGGAGCGAGGAGACCGGGCTGCGGTACATGGCCTCGTCCGGATCCGTTAAAGCGTCCGAAGCAAAGGGATAGGGCATGGGGAACACCAGATAGCCGTTGTTCAGGTCCAGCACCCGCTGCACATCCACCTTGCCATCGTGGTTGGTGTCCAGACCCAACAGTTCCAGGAAGGGTTTGCCGTTGGCGTCGGTAGGCAGCACCCGGTTGTCCGAACCCAGGTGATAGATCTGGATGCTGGTGGGCGTTACGCCGGTACCCACATAGTACACATTCTTCAGCATCATGGACCACAGCACGCTCTGGGCGTAGTAGATGAGGGCGGCCGTGTCGCCGGTGGTGGGCCGTTGGGGGTAGAGACTCAGGGTGTCCCGATAGCCCTTGGGCTTCAACATCTTTAGAAACAGGTAGGTGGTGTCCCCGAAGTTGCCTACGGTGTCCCCGGAAGCCGTCACATACCGCACGCCCACCAGGTGCTGACGGGGATCCAGGGGATTCTTGAACATCAGGACATTGGCCCCGCCCAGTGTGTAGAAGTCGTAGTCCAGGCCCAGTTGCAGGTAGGTGAACTGCCCGGGCTCGGTGTAGAAGGAGTCGGGCCGGTGGGCGTAGAGATCGTAAAAGGAGGCGAGTCCAGGCAGGGCGTTCTGGTTGTTGGAGGCGTTGCCGTCGTCCAGGAAGACCTCCAGGAGCGGCTGGTTGTTGGCCCCCCGGGCGATGCGGGCCGTGTCCCCCAGCCAGAAGAAGCGATAACCCACATAGTCCCGGGCATACAGGGTGTCCACCCGAACCTCGGCATTGGGCGAGATCCTCTTCGTTTCCTGTTCTGCCCGTTCCCGGGCCAGCACCGCCTGGAACTCCACCGGCCCCAGCTGGCCCGCGAGTTTGACCCCAAAGAGTCCCTTCCGCTGGCCCGAAAGCCCGGTGCTCACCCCGGGGAGGTTGAAGTCGGTGTCGCCGGTTTCAATCAACTGCAGGATATCGTCCTCTTCCCCTTGGTAGGTCAGTTTGATGGTGTTCTTCATCTTGTTTTCCCGCTGGGAATCGTGGTCCACGAGCACATGGATCTTCTCGCCCACGGTGCCGGTAAGCCGGACCTTCAATCGCTGGTCCATCTCCAGGTTCGGGATGCCGGATCCCCGGGCCCCCTCGGTTTCCGGCAGGCCCAGGATGCGGGTCTGGCGCATGCCCAGGGTGATCTCCTGCTGGCCCTCAATGCGGAGGCGGCCTCCCTGGCCCAGGAAACCGATCTGGGAGGGGAGTTTCATGGGGATCTCAATGTCCGGGATCAGGCCGGTGCCGGTGCGTTCGGAGGCCACCCGCAGGCTTTCGGAGAAGACCTGACGCACCAGGTCCTGGATGGCTTCGTTGAGCCGTTGTTCCTGGTAATCCGCGGGGCTTAAGACCTGCAGGGTGTCCACCAGCAGGCCGCGGTACACCCGGCCCTGCACCACCATCCCCAGGGAGAGGTCCTCGTAGAGGGTATCCTGCACGCCGATGGCCGAGAGGACGCGCGCTTCCAGGTCGGCGTACACTCCGGCCTCCAGGCGAACCCACCCTACGAGGAGGAGCAGGAAGATTGGCCAGCCGCGTGTTTTCACCAGGAACCTATGCACCCACGTTAACGCATGCCCCGGCGATAATTCTGAGGTGCCCCCAGGGGGATTTCAAGGAGCAGCGGCTACAGGTGGAGTCTTTGCTGAAGGAGACGCTGGATAGTCACCTCTTCCCGCCGGATGGTCTCCCGGTACCGATAGAAGGATGCCCGGGAGATTCCGATGGATTCCATCATCTTAAGGGTTTCTTGGGTTTGTTCCTGCGTGATCCGGTAAGCCAGGGATACCAGGAGGTTTCTTAA
>CAZXAO010000041.1:0-11261 GCA_964638465.1 uncultured bacterium
GACCTGTCGCCGCTTTGGTTTTTAGGAAAACGGTGCGAGCGCACCGCACTCCAAAGGTCTCCCTTCAGGGTTTCCCTGGGTCTTCAGAAAAAATCCCGGGAAATTGCAACGAACAGGCCCGCCAGGTCGGCTTCGCCGTTCCCGGGTCCTCAGGAAGACTTCCGGGGGTGGTGTTCCCGGTACTCCTCCAGGAGGGTCTGGATGGAGAGGCGGGTGTAGATCTGGGTGGTGGTCAGGTTTTTATGGCCCAGGAGTTCCTGGATGGACCGCAGGTCGGCGCCGTGGTCCAGGAGGTGGGTGGCGAAGGAGTGGCGGAGCATATGGGGGTGCACCCCGTACTGCAGGGCCAGGGTTTCAAAGGCCCTGCGGACCCGTCGCCAGAGGTCGGTGCGGCTCAGCGGGTTGCCCCGGCGGGTGACGAACAGGCGAGGAGTTTTGGGGTTCAGGTGGACCCGCGCCTGCAGGTATTCCTGCAGGGCTCGGGCAGCGGCCCGCCCCAGGGGTACGATGCGTTCCCGGTGGCCCTTACCCAGCACCCGGAGTTCCCGGCGCCTCAGGTCCACCCGTTCAAAGGTCAGGGACACCAGTTCCGAGGCCCGGAGTCCTGAGGAGTACAGGAGTTCCACAAGGGCGCGGTCGCGGTACTCCAGGGGGGTTTTCGGGTGCCAGCTGTCCAGCACCTGTCGCAGGAGGTCTTCGGGCAGGGCCTCGGGCAGTTCCTGCTCGGGCTTCAGTCCGGCCAGGCCTCGTACGGGGTTGGCGGTCACCAGGCCCTCCCGCTGAAGAAAGTGGTAGAACCGTCGCAGGGCGGACATATTCCGGCGGACGCTGCGGCGGGCATAGCCGTATCGCAGCAGGTCCGAGAGGAAGGCCCGCACCTCCCGGCGACCGGCCTCCAGGGGCGAGGCAATGCCCAGGGTCTCCTGCAGGTACTCCAGGTACTGTTCCAGGTCGCGCCGATAGGCGGCCACGGAGTTCTCCGAGAGGCCAGCCTCGGCCCGGAGATGGCTCAGGAATCGCTGGAGGAGATCTGCTGGATCCACGCGTCCAGTTCCTTTAAGGCGCGTTCCACGATGAACTTCCGTTTGGCGGCCTTTTTCAGGCCCCGGGGGAGGTCCAGAATGAGGCCGAAGTTGGCGTTCATCGGCTGGAAGTGCTTGGGCGGGGTGGTGGTGATGTAGTGGATCAGGGCGCCCATCATGGTGTGAAGGGGCGGCACCACGGGGTTCTGGCCCCGGGCCAGGCGGGCGGCGTTGAGGCCCGCCAGGAGGCCCCCCATGGCGGCTTCGGTGTAGCCCTCGGTGCCCACCAGCTGGCCGGCGATGAACACGGTCTCCCGTACCTTCAGCTGCAGGGTGGGTTTCAGGATCCGCGGGGCTTTCAGATAGGTGTTCCGGTGCACGGCCCCATAGCGCAGGAATTCTGCGTGTTCCAGTCCCGGGATCATCCGGAACACCCGCTTCTGTTCGGGGATCCGGAGTTGTGTCTGGAACCCCACCAGGGAGTAGGCGGTGCGGTCCCGGTTTTCCGGCCTCAATTGCACCACGGCATAGGGCTGTTTGCCGGTCCGGGGGTCCACAAGGCCGATGGGCTTCAGGGGACCATAGCGGAGCGTGTCCAGGCCCCGGCGGGCCATCTCCTCAATGGGCAGGCAACCCTCAAAGTAGGGGATTTTTTCGTCAAAGTGGGGCTGGTGTTTCTCGGCGTGGACCAGGGCTTCCACGAAGCGCTCGTACTCCTCGCGGGTCATGGGAGCGTTCAGGTAGGACTCCTCCTCCAGGCCGTGGCGATCCTGGAAGAAGAGTTTGCTGAAGTCCAGGGAATCGGCGTCCACGATGGGGGAGATGGCGTCGTAAAAGGCCAGGGTCTCCTCGCCGGTGAGTTCCTGAAGCCGGCGGGCCAGGGCCTCGGAGGTCAGGGGGCCGGTGGCCACGATGATGATCTCATCCTCGGGGAGGTCGGTCATCTCTTCCCGGTGGATCCGGATCCGGGGGTGGTGTTCCAGGGTTTCGGTGATGAACCGGGCGAAGATCTCGCGGTCCACCACCAGGGCCTTGCCTCCGGGCAGGCGGGCCCGTTCCGCGGCCTCCAGGATCAGGCTGCCCAGGCGACGCATCTCGGCCTTGAGCAGACCGTGGGCGTTCATGGGGTCCACGGCCTTCAGGGAGTTGGAACACACGAGTTCGCCCAGGTAGCCCGTCTGGTGGGCTTCGGTCATGCGGCGGGGTCGCATCTCGTAGAGGTCCACCTCCACCCCCCGCCGGGCCAGTTGCCAGGCCGCTTCGGAGCCAGCCAGGCCTCCGCCGATGACGATCACCCGGGGCGTTTTCATGGTCGGCATATTTTACGCTGTTGCGGAGTCGGCGGCGAGGGGAGGATTCGGTGGTCCTCAAGCCCGGAGTTCCCGGGCCTTCTGGACCAGGTAGGCGTGGCGGGGTCCGGCATCACTGACCCACAGTTCCGTGGCTTCCAGGGTTTCCAGGAGCAGGACCACGGCCCAGGTGCCCGCCACGATCACCCGGGCCCGGGAGGGATCAAAGGTCAGGCGGCGGGAGCGTTCGGCTTCGGGCAGGCGAGAAAGGTCCTGGGCCAGGGATTCCATCTGGCTCCGGGACCAGCGGGTGCCGTGCACCCTATGGCCGTCGTAGGTCGGCAGGCCCAGGAGCAGGGCGGCCAGGCTGGTGACCGTGCCGCCGGTGCCCACCAGGCTGGCCACAGGGGACAGGGGACGCACGGGCTCCAGGGCCTGGCGGACGGTGTTTCGCAGGTCCTCCAGTTCCCGGGGCAGGGGTGGGTCATGGCGCAGGTGGGCCTCGGTGAGGGTCAGGACGCCGATGGGAAGGCTCAGCGTCTGTTCCAGGCCCCGATGGGTGCCGCGGGCGAACTCCGTGCTGGCGCCGCCCAGGTCAAAGACCCCCAGGGGATCCTGGACCTCGGGGAGAAACCATCGGGCCGCCCAGAAGGCCAGTTGGGCCTCCTGTTTGGGGCTCAGGATCTCCAGGTCCAGTCCACAGGTGGAGTGAAGTCGGTGCACAAAGACTTCACGGTTTCGGGCCACCCGCAGGGCCTGGGTTCCGTAAGCCCAGATCCGTTGGGCGCCGAGGTGCCGGGCCCTCTGGGCCAGTTCGCAGGCGGCCTGTACGGTGCGGTGCAGGGCCTTCTCCTGGAGCTGGCCAGTGTGTGCCAGTCCTTCGGCCAGGTGGGTGACCCGGAGCTCCTGGTGCACCGGTTGCCAGTGCAGGGTGCCCGGTTTTCCCTCGGCCACGAGCAGCAGCACGGAGTGGGATCCGATGTCCACAACGGCCAGGCGGAGGGTCATGGCACCCGTACCTGGAGTGCCCCGGGGATCACCTGCACCTCGGCGGGCAGGTGGCCCACGGGTTCGGAGTCCAGATGATAGGGAACGGCCGGACCTTCCAGTCGGAACCGGGTCCCCTGCCGGTGGGTGATGCCGGGCATCCGATGCACCCGGTGGGCCAGCACGGCCAGGGCGTAGAGGGCAAACCGGGGCAGGCCAGCGTGCTGGATCACCGTGAGGTCCAGGCGGCCATCGTCGGGCCGGGCTGTGGGGCTGAACCAGAAGCGGCCCCCGTAATGCCGGCAGTTGGAGAGCACCGCCTGGTAGCCGGCGATGGCCTCCCCGGGGGGATCCACGGGTTCCACGACGAATCGGGGGTACCGGTACTGGGGAGCCCGGAGCAGGCCGGTGATCACATACCCCTGGGGTCCGAGGGTGCGTTTTGCAGGAGTGATCAGGGTGTGCACCACGAAGGCGTCAAAGCCCACGCCCATCATCAGCACGAACACCTCGTCGTTGGCAAGGCCCAGGTCCAGGCGGCGGATTCGGCCCTCCACGATCACCCGGGCGGCCTGCAGCAGGTGACGGGGCAGTCCCAGTTCAAAGGTCAGCACATTGGTGGCCCCCAGGGGCAGGAGACCCACGGGCACGCCGGTTTTCCATCCAGCGGTGGCCACTTCGCGGAAGGTGCCGTCGCCCCCTGCAGCCACCAGGAGGTCAGCGCCCTGGCGGACGGCGTGCAGGGCCAGGTGGCGACCTGCCTGGCCGGGGGCCAGGGTGTACAGGGTGAGCCGCTGGCTGTGGGCCCTGAGGAATTGCAGGGCTCGTTGAAAGCGTGCCTTGAGGAAGGGGACCCGGAAGGACCGGGGATTGAGGATCACGGCCACCCGGGCGTTCATTCTTCAGGTTCGTTCAGGACCCGACGGAAGATGTCCCGCACATGCCGGGTGAAGTCAAAGGACACCACGGTCCGGAGTTCCTCGGGCCCCAGGAGCCGTCGGACCTCCGGGTGGCGTTGGGCTTCGTCCAGGAACGACGAACGGTGATCGTAGGCCCGCTGGGCGATCTCCCGGACCCAATAGTAGGCCTGGCGGCGGGGGGCCCCCTGCCGGATCAGGGCAAGGAGCAGGGGCTGGGAATAGTAGAAGTCGCCGAACCGCTGGAGGTTTTCCTGGATGCGGTCCTCGTGAACCCGGAGCCCCTGGAGCACCTGGTCCAGGAGGTGGAGCATGTAGTAGAGCACCTGGAAGGCGTCGGCCACCACGATGCGCTCCGTGGACGAGTGCGAGATGTCGCGTTCGTGCCAGAGGGCCACATTTTCCAGGGCCGTCTGGACATAGCCCCGAAGGACGCGGGCGAGGCCGCACAGCCGTTCCGAGCGGATGGGGTTTCGTTTGTGGGGCATGGCCGAGGAGCCGGTCTGGCGTTCCGTGAAGGGTTCTTCCAGTTCGCCTACCTCGGTGCGCTGAAGCAGGCGGATCTCGGTGGCCAGGCGTTCTACGGCGGCGCCAGTGAGGGCCAGGGTTTCCATCAGGAAGGCGTGGCGATCCCGGGGGATCACCTGGGTGGCCACCGGCTCCCGCTGGAGGCCCAGACGGCGCAGGATCTGTTCTTCCAGGTCGGGAGAGAGGTAGGCGTTGGTGCCCACGGTGCCCGAGAGTTTGCCGTAGCGGATCTGCTCCCGGGCTTCCGTTAGCCGTTGCCGGTTCCGGCGGAACTCCTGGTAATACCCCAGGAACTTGAGGCCCAGGGTGGTGGGTTCGGCGAACATGCCGTGGGTTCGGCCCATGATCACGAGGTCCTGGTACCGGAGGGCCAGGCGCTTCAGCCGGTTCAGCACACCCTCCAGGGCCTGCAGCAGGAGATCGGTGGCCTGCAGGAGCACCAGAGCGAAGGCGGTATCTACCACATCCGAGGAGGTGAGGCCATAGTGGAGCCAGCGGCCGTCGTCGCCGGCGCGTTCCTCCAGGGCCATCAGGAAGGCCACCACATCGTGATGGGTTTCCTGTTCCAGTTCCAGGGCCCGGCGGGCCAGGTCTTCGGGTGGCCAGTTTTCCAGGCGTCGTTGCAGGCGTTCGGTGGTGCCCGGGGGGATCTCGCCGGCCTCCTCCAGCACGGCCAATACGGCCAGTTCCACCTGGAGCCAGGTCTGGTACCGGTGTTCCAGGGTAAAGAGGCGGGCCATCTCCGGCCGCTGGTACCGGGGAATCACCGGGATGTCACCTCCTCGGCCGGGTTCACGATGTGCACCACCCGCTGGGGATACGGGATGGTAATCCCGGCCTCGTCCAGGGCCTTTTTAATGCCGCCCACCAGGGTATCCTTGGCCTTCAGGATGTCCGTCCGTCGGATCCAGACCATCACCTTGAGATTGACGGAGGAGTCGCCCAGGGACGAGACCATGATGATGGGCTGGGGTTCCATCAGGAACACGGGGTTTTCGTCCAGGAACCGGCGGATCACGGCCTTGGCCTGGTCAATGTCGTCCTCGTAGGAGATCCCCACCTCCAGGTCAATCCGGCGAATGTCGTAGGCGGTGAAGGTTTTGACCGTGCTCTTGAGGATGTTTTCGTTGGGCACCCGGAGCAGGACATTGTCAAAGGTGCGCATCCGGGTGGAGAGCAGGCCGATGGAGAGCACGATGCCCGTCTGGCCGTTCACCTCAATGACATCTCCCACGGAAAAGGGGCGTTCAAACAGCAGGAAGAGCCCGGAGATCAGGTTGGACACGGAGGTCTGAGCGGCAAAGCCGATGGCCACGGAAAAGAGGCCCAGGGTGGTAAAGATGCCCGCCGGGTTCACGCCGAAGACGGCGAGGATCCAGATGGCCGCCGCCACATAGACACCGTAGGCGTAAAAGGTCTGAAACAGCACCCGGGTGTGGGTTGCGGCCTTCCGGGTGAGGCGGGGGATGATGCGGTTGCGCCCGAGTTTTTCGGCCACCCGGGCAAGCAGCAGGATGAGAAGGACCCAGAGGAGTTTCAGGCCCCAGCGGGCCAGGAACGCCAGGGTGGCCTTCAGCAGACTTTCACTGGAGAGCCACAGGGACTCCATGGTCAGGGACCTCCGGATATGCGGGATGGGGGCCGGGCCCTGCAGGAAGGGGGGTGGCTGCGGGCCGGCCCGGGTTCGTGGCCCTTGAGGGTCATCAGATCAACTCCCGGAACACGAAGGACTTCAGGGTGCGGTGGGTGATTCGGGCGAGGCCGCGTTTTCGGATGGTTTCCAGGCCCCGTCGGATCTCCCGGGCTTCAGGGGCAGGGGGCTGGTCGGTGTAGTGGATCTCCACCCCGTGGCGTTCCATGTGGACCTCCACCACCTCGGCCACCAGGGTCTCCTCCACCTCGTAGAGGGACAGCTGGTACGAATCCACCATCAGGTGGTCCAGTTGATGCTCCTGGCCCGAGGCGTTCCGGAGCTCCAGGGGCAGGGCCACGGTGCCGGTGGTCACCCGGTCGGCCTGCAGGGTGCGGAATACCGGGGCCTGGAAGTAGTAGGCCAGTTCGCCTTCTGTGGGGGAACCCTCCCAGGAGGTCTGGAGATCGGTCGGGGCGAGGGTTCCCAGGAGGATCCGGTGCCCCCGGGTTTCCACGAACACCTCGTATTGCACGGGCAACAGGGTGTAGATCCGGGACCGAACTTCCGGTGGCACCTTGAGGGGTTCCTGGAACCGGAGGAGCACCGGAAGATCCAGGTAGTCGGGCAGGGCTACCAGTTCGTAGGTTTCCAGTTCCGTCAGGATCAGGCGGGACTCCAGAACCTCGCCGGTGTCGGTTTCAAAGCGGACGCGCCAGAGGTCCGGGTCCAGGCGGGTGAGCACCACCCGCCTGGAGCCCAGGGCCAGGATGGTTTGGGGAGCGTGAACGGGCTGTCGGATCATTCAGCGGTTTCGCCGGGTTTCAGGACGATGAGCCGATCCCGATAGGCGGGGTCCAGGGCCTCCCGGAAGGCCTCGGGGGTGCCGGTGAGCACCGGGAAGGTCTGGTAGTGCATGGGGATGATCCAGCGGGGATCCAGTTTCCGGACGACATAGGCGGCCTCCTCGGGGCCCAGGGTGAACAGGGACCCGATGGGCACCAGCAGGAGGTCCGGATGGTAGAGTTCCCGGATGGCGTCCAGGGTGCCGATGAGGCCTGTGTCTCCCATGTGGTAAATGCGGAAGCCGTTTTCCAGGGTGAGGATGACCCCGGTGGGATCGCCGCCCGGGATCAGGGTGCCGTTGTCGTCAATGGCGGCGGAGTGGGTGGCCTCCACCATGGTGACCGCGAGATCGCCGTGCCGGTAGGTGCCTCCGATGTTCATCCCCACGAGCTGGCTGAGGCCCTTTCTGGAGAGGTAAAGGGTGATCTCGTAGATGGCCACCACGGTGGCCCCGGTTTTCCGGGCCAGCTCCACGGTGTTGCCAATGTGATCGCCGTGGCCGTGGGTGATCACGATGAGGTCGGCCCGCTGGATCCGGTCCTTGGCCCCGGCCGGGGCTGCCGGATGGTCCAGCCAGGGATCCACCAGGATCACCCGGTTGCCCGGGGTCTGGATCTGAAAGGCCGAGTGGCCGAACCAGGTGACCTGAGCACCCTGAAACCTGGCCATGATACACCTCCTGTTTGGCGTTGGTTTCCCGGTGCCGGAGGGCCGGCGCCGGGTTGAGGGTCAGGTCCCGTGCCTCATGCGCCGAACTTCTTCAAACGGCCGGCAGCGGCCAGGAGCAGGGGCATGAGTTCCAGCGAAGGGAACACCCCCAGGGAGCCCTGCCGGCAGGTGCGTTCGTGGAAGGCCTCCAGGCCGTCCATGCCGGCGGCGCCGCTGCGGCTGTAGAGCAGCAACGGGTTGTAGTGCCAGGAGTGGCTCTTCAGCAGGCAGGGGGTAGGGTGGTCGCCGGTGATGGCGATCACCTCAAAGTCCAGGGCCAGCAGGTCGGTCAGGTGGCTGTCCAGAGCCTCAATCTTCTGAACTTTGCCCTGGAAGTTACCGTCCTCGCCCATCTTGTCGGGGTCCTTGTAGTGCAGGTATACGAAGTCGTAGTCCTGGTAGTGGTCCCGAAGGTAGGCGAGTTCGTCCTCAAAGGAGGCGAGGTCCAGGGGGGTGTCCATCCCCAGCAGTCGGGTCACGCCCCGGTACATGGGATAGGAGGCAAGGGCCAGGGCCTTCAGGCGGAAGCGTTCACCGAAGGGTTCCAGTTTGGGTCGGGAGGCAAAGCCCCGGAGCAGGATCCCGTTGGCCTTAGGCTCGTCCTGGAGCACTTCCCGGGCCTTCTGGAGGAAGGCCCGAACCACCCGGGCGGTTTCCCGGGACTTGAAGTCCCGGCCCCGGGGTTCAAGGGGAGGCACACCCTCCCTCTGGGGATCGGTGTCCGGTAGGTTGGCGCCCAGCCCTTCGCCGCGGAACACCACCACAAAGCGGTGTTCCTTGCCAGGTTCCAGGAGGATCTCCACGTCCTCAATACGGCGGATGTGGGCCCGGAGTTTCTCAATGAGACGACGACACTCCTCGCTGGAGATCCGGCCGGCGCGCCGGTCAATGACCCGGCCTTCGGGGTCAAAGGTGGCGAAGTTGCCGCGGGCGGCGACATCGCCGGGTTTCAGGTCCAGGCCGATGCCATAGGCCTCCAGGACGCCCCGACCGATCTCGTGTTCCACGGGATCGTAGCCGAAGAGGGCGAGGTGGGCGGGTCCAGAGCCCGGTGTGATCCCCCGGGCTACGGGAATGGTCAGCCCCAGGGCAGCCCGACGGGCCAGGCGGTCCAGGTTTGGAGTGTGAGCGGCTTCCAGGGCCGTTTGATCCCCATGGTCAGGATGGGGAAGGCCGCCCAGGCCATCGGCCACCAGGAGCAGGATCCGGCCTCCCTGCTCCTTGAGCACCTCCTTGTACAGGCGCCGGTGCACGGCTTTGCCTCCTTTTTGGTGCTGGCTCCTCAACGGGGGTAGAGTTCCTGGAACAGGTCCCGGGTGTGGGCCGCCGAGGCTAAAAGGTGCACGGCGGTTTCCAGTACAGGGTCGCGTTTCAGTGCGAAGCGGTACCGCCCCTGGATCCCCCAGTACTTCTCGGCGATCTCCAGGGAGAGCCAGTACCGGAGTTCCTCCCGGGCCTCTTCAAATTCCTGGTCCGTGAAGTCCAGGTGTTTTTCCTCCCGCAGGTAGGTTTTGAGGGCTTCCAGGTCCGGGGGCAGGAGCACCAGGTCCTGGTCCACCCGGATCTCAGGGTGCTCCCGGGAGTACCGGACGGCGAAGTCAAACAGGGCCCCCTTGGTCACGGCTTCCACCACGAGTTTCGGGGGCTGGGGAGGGACCACCACGGTGTCCGGGGTAATCCCCCCTCCACCATAGACCACCCGTTTGAGTCGCAGGGTGTGGTATGCCGGCGGGGTGGCCAGCGTGTCGGAGAGGGTATCGGTTTCCAGGGAATCCAGATCGTTCAGGGACTTGCGTTTCCGGTGGATGCAGCGGCCCGAGGGGGTGTAGTAGTAGGCCGTGGTGAGTTTGAGTTCGTAGCCGTAGCCCAGGGGATAGATCCGCTGGACCGAGCCCTTGCCGAAGGTGGTGTCGCCCACGATCAGGGCCCGATCCCAGTCCTGCAGGGCGCCGGCCACGATCTCGGAGGCCGAGGCGGAACCCTTGTTGACCAGGATCACCACGGGTTCCGAGTCTGGCACCTCGGGATCAAAGGGAGCGCGGAGCACGGTGTCGGCCTCAGGGATCCGACCACGGGTGGACACCACGATGCTCCCCCGGGGCAAAAACAGGCTGGAGACCCGCAGGGCTTCCCGCAGCAGGCCGCCGGGGTTGCTTCGGAGGTCCACCACGAACCGGCGGGCACCCTGGGCCCTCAGGGAGTCCAGGGCGGCCTTGAGTTCGCGGCTGGCCTTTTCGGAGAAGGTGGTAAGCCGCACATAGCCGATCTTGTGGTCCAGCAGGGTGTAGAAGGGCACGGCGTGGATCTCAATGAGGGCCCGGGTGATGGTGACATCAAAGGGTTCGTCCAGGCCGGGTCGCTGGATCGTGATGGTCACCCGGGTGCCGGGACGACCCCGCAGGAGTTTCACCGCCTTCTGGAGTTTGATCCCGCGGGTGGATTTACCTTCAATCTTGATGATGCGGTCGCCGGCGCGGAGGCCGGCCCGGTAAGCGGGGGTGCCTTCAATGGGGGCGATCACCGTGAGCCAGCCGTCGCGGATGCCGATCTGGATGCCCAGGCCGCCGAACTCGCCCTGGGTTTGCACCATCCACTCACGGGATTCCTCGGGGGTGAGCAGGGCAGAGAAGGGGTCCAGGTCCTGCACCATCCCCTGGATGCCGGATTCAATGAGTTTGACAGGGTCCTTGTCGCTCACATACTTCCGCTCAATCTGGATCAGGGCGCGGGTGAAGACCTCCAGCATCTGACGTTTGGTCACCTTTTGCTGGTAGCTGTCGTACAGGGTGGCCCCAAGGGCACCGATGACCAGAGCAAGGAGAAGTCCAACGGAGTTTCTCAGGTGGCGTTTCATGTCGCCCCAATTTTACTCCGTGAGGCGCTTCTTGAGAAGGGCAAGGGCGGACTCTACCTCCCCCTGGTACTTTTTCGCGACAAGGTCTGCCCCCTCTTCAATTAGTTCATAGATGGGTTTGCCGGTCGCTCCTGAGATCATCCTCAGGGTAGCCAGTACCTCCGGGGAGAGGTAGGTTGTGTACCTGACTTTTTTCCTGCCACGCACCTTTATTGTAGTCATGCCCTAAGTGTACACGATGAAAACATCAGTGTCAAGATCGTGAAAACATACCTGGAGGGGTGTTGACATATATGTGGACATATCATACAATTCAGACATGCCGCGGGTGACGCAGGACTTTCCGTTCTTCGTGGTGCCCAACGAGGTGTTCCAGGTGCCCATCTCCAAGAATGCCTTGATCCTCTACATTGCCCTGTGTCGCTTTGCCAATCAGAAACGGGAGAGTTGGACCTCGCGGCGTGTCCTCCTGGAAGTCAC
>CAZXAO010000042.1:0-11120 GCA_964638465.1 uncultured bacterium
CCCGGCCAAGAGGACCACGCATGAACGCCCACCTTTCCGTGCCCACCCTGGTGGTGGAGGTCGGATTTCTTCTGGCCCTGGTGCTTTACTTCTGGCTTACCCGGGAACGGCGCCCCCTTTCCCGGGCCCGCACGGCAGCCCTGCTGGTGGCCCTCCTGGTCCCCCTGGTGACGGGGTTCCTGCTGGGGCCCCAGTCCCCCATGTTCACCCTGATGCCCTTCCTGGCCGTGATGGTGCACATGACCCTGGACCTGGAAACCGCCCTGCTCCTGTCCCTGGTGGCCTCCGGGGCTCTGGCCGCCGTCTTGCCCGGCTCCTGGAACCCCTTTGCCCTCCTGGTGTACAACACCTTCGTGGGCTGGACCGCCGCCTTTGCCGCTACCTACTTCCACGACCGCTATTCCATCTATCGCATCGTGGTGGTGGTGGCCGCTGTGGCCGGCCTGCTGGCCTTCGTGTTCTGGGTGGATCAGGTGAATCCGGTACGGATCGCCACCTGGGCCGTGCTCTCCTCCCTGATCTCCGGCCTGACGGTGCTCGGGGTGCTCCCCCTATACGAGCGCTTTTTCCAGGTGTCCACGGACTTCCTCTTGCTGGAACTCTCCAATACCAACGCCCCGCTCCTGCGGGAACTGGCCCAGCGGGCACCCGGGACCTTCACGCACAGCCTGAATGTGGCCCATCTGGCCGAAGCCGCGGCCCGGGCCCTGGGCCTGAATCCGCTCCTGGCCCGCGTGGCGGCCCTGTACCACGATATCGGCAAACTCAAGAACCCCCACCTGTTCATAGAGAACCAGATTGGCGCAGAAAACCCCCACGACGCCCTGCCCCCCGAGGAGAGCGTGCGGATCCTGGTGGAGCATGTCACCGAGGGGCTCCGGATGGCCCAGCAGTACGGCCTGCCCCGGGAGATCGTGGGGGTGATCCAGAGCCACCACGGCACCTCCCTGATTCGTCCCTTCTTCGCCAAGGCCCTGGACTCCGGGGGCGAGGTTCAGGAGAACGCCTTCCGCTATCCCGGCCCCAAGCCCCGCAACAAACTGGAGGCCCTCATCATGCTGGCCGACTCGGTGGAGGCCGCCATCCGGAGCCTGAAGGACCCCACCCTCTACGAGATCCGCACCATGACCCATCAGGTGCTGGAGGGCAAGTGGAACGAAGGCCAGCTGGACGACACCGACCTCACCCGGCGAGATCTGGGCCTCATTGAAGAGGCCTTCCTGCAGGCCCTGAAGGGCATTTTCCATCCCCGGATTGCGTATCCCGAGGTGGGCCAATGATCCTGGTGAACCATCAGGAGGTCTATCCCCTGTCCGAGGCGGTGCTTCAGCGGATGCGTGAAGAGCTCCAGAGGTACACCCGTCGCTTTGGCCTGCGGGAGGCCACGGTGGTGCTGGTGGACGACCCGTACATCACGCGCCTGAACCAGGAGTTCCTGGGCCACCCGGGGCCCACCAATGTGCTGGCCTTTGACCTGGGGGATGAGGCCGAGGTGTATGTGTCCGTGGAAACCACGGCCCGGGAGTTTGGCCCCCACCGGCTGGTGATCGGACTTTTGTACTATGCGGTTCACGGCCTTTTGCATCTGTCCGGCTACGACCATAAGGTGAAGAGCCGGGCGGCCGAGATGGAACGCCTTCAGCAGGAAGTGCTGGCCGACCTGGAACGCCGGTTCGCTGACGAAGCATCGCAGGAGTCTTGAGGATGGCCAGGGAGGGGCCACGGGCCAGGCCGAACGGGCCAGGGTGACGATGCCATGTTGCTGGTACATCTCGGGTTGCTGGCTGTGTTCCTCTTCTTCTCCTTCGTGTTCTCAGGCTCGGAGATCGCTTACTTTACCCTGTCCCGCAAACACCTGTACGAGGAACCTGGCCGCGTGGGCCGGTGGATGCGGCAGCTTCTGGCCCAGCCCCACCGCTTTCTGGTGATGGTGCTTACCGCCAACCTGGCGGTCAACTCCTTTGCCTCCTCCCTGTACTCCGTGTTGACCGGCCTGTACCTGGCCTTCCTGACCGAACCCTGGAAAACCCTCTGGGATGTGGGGTCCTTTACCCTGATCCTGCTGGTGGTTTCCGAGGTGTCGCCCAAGGCTCTGGCCCTCACCTATCCCCGAACCTTTGCCCGCTGGAGCGCTGGCATCAACCTGGCCGTGTACTACCTGCTGTCCCCCCTGCTGGTGCCCCTTTCGGCTCTGGTGGCCTGGCTGTCCCGCCTGGGCATCCGGGCCCAGCCTCCCCTCACCGAGGAGGAGATCCTTCAACTGGTCCGTGGATCCCAGGAACCGGCCCTGAAGCTCCTGGAACGCGGTGTGCTCTTCCTCTCCCACACCGTGCAGGACATCGCCACCCCCCGGAAGGAGATCAAGGCCCTGCCCTACGAGGCCACCCTGGAGGAGGCCCTGGACCTCTTCCGGGCCACCCGGCACAGCCGGTTCCCTGTGTACGAGGGCACCCTGGACCATGTGGTGGGCTTCATTGAAATCCCCCAGATCATGCGGAGCGGCGAAACCGACTTCCAGACCCCGGTGCGTCGGTTCTTACAGCGACCGTTATTTGTGCCCGAGTCTCTGAATCTCCTGCACTTCGTACGGAAGTTCCGGGCGGCCGGAGCCCGGATGGCCATCGTGGTGGACGAGTACGGCGGCACCGATGGCCTGGTGACCATGGGCGACATCGCCCGCTTCTTCTTCGGCACCCTCGCCGAGGAGTTTGAGGAAGAACCCCTGCTGATCAAACGCGTGGGACCGCGAGACTTCATCCTGCCCGGCGACCTGGACCTGGCCCGCTTCGCGGAGATCACGGGGGTGGATCTGGGCGACGCCGGGAGCCTTTCGGCGCTGATCCTGGAACACCTGGGCCGGATCCCCCGCGAGGGGGAGGCCATCACCGTGGGACCCGTGGAGTTCGTGGTGCTGGCCAAGGAAGGCGAAACCCTCACCCGTTTGAAGGTCCACCTCCGGGAGGTGCCCCGTGACTGAACTGGTGGTGTTCCTCTTCAGCATCCTCGGCGTGGCGGTCATTGCAGCCTACGAGATCGCCTACATCGTGCGGGAAAAGGGAGTGATCGCCCGCTGGTTCCGCCCGCCCCTCCGGGATTTCGTCCAGAACCCCCACCGGGTGATCATCACGGTGCTCTTTGGCATCAACCTCTTCAGCGTGCTGGCCGCCGTGATGCTGACCCGCTGGACCCTGCGGTTCGGCCAGGAGGGCGTGGCCGTGCTCGTGGCCGGCACCCTGACCACCTTCTTCGTGGTCTTCTTTGGGGAGATTCTACCCAAGAGCATCGCCCGCCTGAACCCGGATGTCTACCTCCGTCGGCTCACCCCGTGGATCTATGCGCTGTATCACGGGTTTCAGCCCCTGGTGCAGGTGGTGGAACGCGTGGTATACCGTAACCTCCACGGCCGTCGGGAATACACCCTCACCGACGAAATTGAATCCCTGCTCTGGAAGGGACGCTGGGAGAAGCGGGACCTGGACCCCGAAGAGTTCCAGTTCCTGGTCCGCACCCTGCACTTTTTCCACGAACCTGTGAAAAATATCATGGTTCCAATTCGCCGTATTTTCGCCGTAGAGATCACTACTCCCCCTAAGGAAGTTTTGAAAATCCCGGAGGTCTACAGCCTGGAGCGATTTCCAGTGTACCGGGGGCGCCTTGACCACATCGTGGGCATCGTGCATATTAAAGACCTCTTCGGCGTTCAGGAACACGATTCCCTGGAAGATTTCCTCCGCCCGGTGGCCTTCGTGTTTCGGGACTGGACCGTGGATAAGGTGGTCCAGAAGATGCGACAGCAGGGGGTCACCTTCGCCGTGGTGGTGGACGAGTTCGGCAACGCCGTGGGCATGGTCAACCTTGACCTCATACTGGAAGGATTAACCCGTGAAGCAGAAGGTGATCACCCGGATCGACAAACTCCTGGAGATCGTTGAGGTTCTCCAGAGAACCCACGATCCCCGACGGATCGCCGTCTTCCTGTCCAACAAACACCCCCAGGATGTGGCCCGGGTGCTGGAACGCCTGCCCACCGACCTGAGGGTTCAGGTGTTCCGATACCTGCCCAACGAACTCCAGGCCGAAGTGCTCATTTACCTGGAAGAACAACCCCTGGAGGAAATCCTGGAGACCCTCTCGGACCAGGACCTGTACCAGCTGGTGGAGGAGATGGACGCCGACGATGCCGCTGACTTCCTGGGCGAGCTGGACCAGGAGGAACGCGAAAAGATCCTTTCCCTGGTGGACGAGGAGGACCGCCAGGAACTCCAGGAACTCCTGACCTATCCCGAGAATACCGCCGGCGGCCTGATGAGCAAGGAGTTCCTGGCCCTGCCCGAGGACACCACCGTGCAGGAGGCCCTGAAACGCGTGAAGGAATGGGAAGAGGATGTGTCCCTGATCTTCGTGACCGATGGGCAGGGCCGCTTTAAAGGCGTGGTGCCCCTGAGGGACCTGATCGATGCCCCCAACGATCGCCGCATCGGCGTGCTGGTCAAGGAGATCCCCACGGTGCCGGCCACCCTGGACCAGGAAGAGGTGGTCCGCGTCTTTGAAAAGTACGACCTGTTTTACCTGCCCGTCGTGGACGAGGAGGACCGCCTGCTGGGCGTCATCACCGTGGATGACATCCTGGATGTGCTGGAGGAAGAAGCCTCGGAGGACATCGCCCGCCTGTCGGGTTTGAGCCGCATTGAGAGTTTGCTCCTGCCTCCCTGGAACTCGGCTCGCGCCCGGATCCCCTGGCTCCTGGCCAACCTGGGCACAGCCTTCCTGGCCTCCGCCGTGGTGAGCCTCTTTAAGAACGCCATTGACGCCTTCGCGTACCTGGCCGTCTTCATGCCCGTGATCGCCGGCATGGGCGGGAACGCCGGAATCCAGGCCCTGGCCCTGACGGTGCGGTCCCTCGCCCTGGGCGAGATCAGCCGCAAGGACGCCACCCGCATCATCCTCAACGAGTTCCTCACCGGCCTGATGGTGGGCCTGGTGGTGGGGACAGCCTCCGGCCTGATCGCCTGGTTCTGGGTGGGCAAACCCCTCTTTGGCCTCCTGGTGTTTGCTGCCCTGGTGGCCAACATGGTGGTGGCCTGCATCGCCGGGTTCCTGGTGCCCCTGGTGATCAAAGCCCTGGGCGGCGACCCGGCTACCGCCTCCGGGGTCATCGTGACCACCTTTACGGATGTCACCGGGTACTTCTTCTTCCTGGGGCTT
This sequence comes from uncultured bacterium, assembly GCA_964638465.1. Lineage (GTDB taxonomy): Bacteria > Hydrothermota > Hydrothermia > WGAB01 > WGAB01 > WGAB01. The sequence goes on from CAZXAO010000042.1 coordinate 5,206, forward strand.
TCCACCCTGTTCCTGAAGGCCCTGACGGGCTGAGTTCGCACGAAGATGGGCCAACCCAGAAACTCAGGTCGTTGCCGTTGGTGGACGGGCTGAGAAAAAGTTCGCCTGGAACCCCCCGAAAACGGGGACGTCCCCGGGGCCCAGGATATTCCAGCGGTCTGAGGTTTTCCGGCCCCCTCTTACCCCAATCCCCGGCCCACTCCACCCTGATCTATGGAGTGCAGCGGCCGGACGCCACTTTTGGAGTGCGGCGACCTGTCGCCGCTTTAGTTGGATCAAAGCGGTACCGGGGCACCGCACTCCAAAGTGCTCCCCCTTCGGCGTTTTCGGTCGGGGCGTCCTCTTCCCACCTCGTGGTCCCCAGGGGATTTTCCCCGAAAATCCCCTGGGGTGGGATCGGGCTCCTACGGGAGCGATTTCCTCCTCCGACTACGGAGGCCATAGGGTCCGGGGTATGCTGCTGGAGCCGGGTTCTCATCACGGACCTTCCCTTCACGCCAGGAAAGGGCTCCACGCCCCTCTGAGGACATGGGTGGAACGCGCTTCCTTCTGTATCCTTGAGATATGCGGGTGATCTTCACCGACCTGGACGGCACCCTTCTGGATGCCTCCTATCGCTTTGATGCCGCCCGACGGGCTCTCGCCTGTTGCCAGGCCCTCCGGGTGCCCCTGGTGGCGGTCTCCAGCAAGACCCTCGCCGAGATGACCCAATGGGCCCGCCCCCTGGGGCTTGCAGCCCTGGTGTACGAAAACGGCTTTGGCATCGCCCTCCGCGAGGCCTCCCCGGCCTGGCTACGGCCCCGGGTGCTGGCCCGCTTCGGATACCACCGGCCCCACCGCCAGGAGAACGCCTGGTTCCTGTGGGAACAACCATTGCCCGACCTGAAGGCCCGTTTTCAGCCGGTCATACAGCGGTTTCCGCCGGAGGCCCTGCGGTGGGCCACGGATCTTTCCCTGGAGGAATGGGTTCGGATCACCGGACTTTCGCCCGAGATGGCCCGTCGGGCCCGCCAGCGCCGTGGGGTGCCGCCCCTGTGGGTGGCCCCGGCGTTCCGGACTTCGGTGATCCAGGCCCTGCAACAGGCCGGCTTCCGGGTGGGCCAGGGGCGGCACTTCGTAACGGCTGCTCCCTACGATAAGGGCGTTGCCGTGCAGGCCCTGGTGGCCGCCGTGCGGGCTCGCCACGCCCACGCCCGCTTTCTGGCCCTCGGAGATCAACCCGCTGACGAGGCCATGGCCCCCTTCGTGGACCGCTTCGTCAAGGTTCAGGGGCCCGCAGCGTGGGACCGGGTGGTCCGCCAGTGGCTGGGATGCAACGGAGGGAAGGTGGAATGATCCTCCTGACGGCACTCCTGCTGACTGCCCTGGAGGTCCACGGACTCGTGGGGCAAGACGGGATTTCGGTCCAGGGGACCCCTGCCCTGACGCACCACGGGGGGACCCTGTTCCTGGCCACCAGTGGCACCTTCCCCCGGGGCGAGGCCTGGGTGTTTCGGTTTCAGGGGATGGGGCTGGCCCAGAGCTCCCGGGGCTCCTTACCCGGAACCTTTGCCGGGGTGCAGGTGGTCACTCCGGAAACCTGGTTTCCTGAGACCCTTCTTCTGTGGCAACGGGAGACCCTGGCTTCGGGGGCCTGGCACCAGGATCAGGTGTGGGCCACCGTGCAGGAGGCCTCGGTGGAGTTCCGCCAGGGTGCCCTCTCCTGGGAGCTCGGCCGGTTCCCCGTGGCCCTGGGGCTGAATCCCTGGTTCTCGGTGCTGGATCCTTTTCGGCTTCAGCCCCGCCTGGGCCCCTTCCTCGGGTACAGCGGGGTGGACGGGGTCCAGTGGACCCTGCGCACCGCGTCCACCGAAACCCGGGCCTTCTGGATCCCGGCCCGGTTGGATACGCTCCGTGGGGGTCTGGTCAGCCGATGGTACCTGGCGGGCATGGATCTGGTGGGCCAGGTGCTCTGGACCCATCATGAAATGCATGGGGGCCTGGGGATCCAGGGGAACCTGCTGGAGGGGGTTCTGCGGGTGGAGGGGAATGTCCTGCGCGATCTTCGGGGAGAGGAGGGGAGCTCGGGGGCGGATCACCACCTGGCCGTGCAGATCTCCTACAGCCGCACCTGGGCACCGGGCACAGGGGAGGTCCTTTTCCTGTTGAGTGACGACGACCGGTACCTGCCCAGCCCGAGCGACGACACCTACCGGTGGATGTTCCTGTGGACCACAGAGCAGGAGCGGTGGGGCGGGTTCGTGGGGCTGGACTTTGGACGCTGGACCCGCAGTATGGCCGCCGAGGTTCATTACTGGCTCACCCCCTCGGTGCGGGTGGGGGCTCAGGGCGCTTACGGACGCTGGGCCTCGGCTCCTCCGGTCCGCTGGACCCATGCATCCCTGGTGTTTTCGTGGTATCCTTAGGGTATGGTGGCCCTCCTTTTGATCCTTTTTGCCCTTACGCCCCAGGAACTGGTGCAGCGCGTGGAAACCCTGCTCCGGAGCCAGACTTCGGTGGGGGAATACCAGATGGAGATCTCCCGTCCCCACTTCCACCGCACCCTGCGGTTCCGCTTTTGGGACGACCGCACCGACGATCGGTCGCTGGTGCTGGTGCTGGAGCCTCCCAGGGATCGGGGCACCGTGTTCCTCAAACTTCACACTGACCTGTGGATGTACCTGCCGCGGGTGCGCCGCACCGTGCGGATTCCACCCTCCATGATGATGAATGCCTGGATGGGCAGCGACTTCACCAATGACGATGTGGCCCGCAGCAGCTCCCTTTCGCGCGACTATGTACCCCGCATCCTGGAACAGCGTGGGGACACCGTGCTCCTGGAACTCGTGCCCCGGCCCGAAGCCCCGGTCGTTTGGGACCGAATCCTGCTGAAGGTGCAGCTGCCCGACCTTCCCCTGGAGGAGCGGAACTTCAATGCCCGGGGTGAAGAGGTCCGCAGGATCACCTTCCGTGAGGTCAAAACCCTGCACGGCCGAAGACTTCCCACGGTGATGGAAGCCGTGCCCTTGAACCGGCCGGGCCACCGGACCGTGCTCCGACTCCTGGAGGTCCAGTTTGATGTGCCCATGAAGGATGCCTGGTTCCAGGTGTCCCGGCTGGAGGACATCAGCGCCCGGGGTGGACCATAGCCGACGATGGGCCTGCTCCTGCGAATGACCCTGCGGAACCTGTGGCGCCACCGCACCCGGATGGTGGTGACCCTCGTGGCCGTGGGGTTCAGCGCCACCTTCGTGTTCATCAACTTTACCCTGATCGAGGGCACCCACGCCTCTATGCTGCAGAATCTCCTGCAGAGCGGCCGATATGGGTCCGTGCAGGTGTATCATCCGGCCTATAAGGACACCCCCACCCTCTGGAACAGCCTGTCTCTTTCCCCGGAGCGTCTGCAGCAGATCCGGGCGTTGCCGCAGGTGGTCCAGGTGGCCCCCCGGATCCGTTCGGCTGGCCTCGTGGCCGCAGGTTCCCGGTCCGTGGGTGTGGCCCTCCTGGCGCTCCGGTGGTCGGCCGATAGCGCGCTGAGTCCCCTGTTTCTCGTCCAGGGCCGTCGCCCCCGGCCCGGTGAACGCACCCTGGTGCTGGGCCAGGCGCTCGCCCAACACCTGGGCGTGCAGGTGGGCGATACCCTGGTGCTCATCACCCAGGACGCCTACGGGTCCCTGGCCGTGGACCTGTTTCCCGTGAGTGGCCTCTACCGCTCCGGAAACCCTGACGCCGATCCCTTCCTGGTGCTCCTGGATCTCCAGGCCGCCCAGAGGTTCCTGGCCATGCCTCACCGGGTGACCGAGGTGGCCCTGTGGACCCGTGACTTCGTGAATCCCACACCCACAGCCCGGGAGGTTCAGCAGGCGTTGGGCCCGGAGGTCCAGGTGCTCACCTGGAAACAGGATCATCCGGAGATTGACCAGTTGCTGAAACTGGATTCCGGTGGCGGCTGGGTGGTGGTCTACATGCTGGTGTTCCTGGTCGTGCTCATCGTGCTCAGTACCCTGTACATGAATGTGGTGGAACGGGTCCGGGAGTTCGGCGTGATGATGGCCCTGGGGGTGCGGCCCCGGTGGATTCGGTGGATCGTGCTCCTGGAAAGCCTGTGGATTGCAGTGCTGGGGAGCCTTCTGGGGCTCAGTACGGGGTTTGCCCTCTCCTGGTTCCTTCAAGTCCATCCCCTGGTCTTTCGGATGGAAGGGGGCGGCGAACTCTTCGGCCTGTCTCAGGTGGAGATCTCGACCCGGATCCTGCCGAGCCATGTCGTGTACACCCTCTTGCTTGTGTTTCTCCTGAGTGGGGTGGGAGGCCTGTTGCCTGCCCGGAAAGCCGCCTCCTTGAAGCCCGCGGAAGCCCTCCGCCATGTATAAACTGGCCTGGCGAAACCTGTGGCGAAACCGCCGACGGACCCTACTGGCCCTGGGAATGGTGGCCGCAGGGTTCTCCTTCCTGTTCCTCTACTACGCCTTTATCCTGGGGTACCTGGTGAACCTCCAGGAAAACCTGGTGGTCTCCTTCGTGGCCGATCTCCAGGTCCGCCACCGCTCCTATAGCGAACTCAGACCCCTGGAACACCTGCTGTCCCATCCGGATTCCCTGCGGGAACGCCTGCTGCGGGTGCCGGGGGTACGGGCGGCCTCGGCCCGACTCCTGCTCCACGGGCTGGTCAGCACGGCCGACCACTGGCAGAATGTGGAACTCGTGGGCGTGGTCCCTGGTCCGGAGCGGTCGGTGTCGTCCTGGGCCCGTCATGTCCACCCGGGGGCTTTTCCCGCTGATTCCCAGCAGCGATGGGTCCTGCTGGGGCGAAAACTGGCCGAACGCCTGAAGAGCCGGCCCGGTGATCGGGTGGTCCTGATGACCCAGGCAGCCGACGGAACCATTGAGGCACAGAATTTCTGGGTGATGGGGCTCCTGCGGGTGCCCGGGCTGGACCAGGGCCTCGTAGTCCTCCACCGGAGGGATGCCGAGGCCCTGGCCCATTTGCCTCCCCGGGCCTCGGCCCTGTTCCTCCGGACGGGGCCGGGGGGCCCCCCGGACCGCCTCAAGGACCAACTTCAGCGCCTGCTGCCAGATTCCCTGACGGTTCGCACCTGGCAGGAACGCTATCCCTATTTCCAGCGATTGATGACCCTGAGCCGCATCGGCGGGCTGTTGTACCTGTCCCTCCTGCTTTTGGCGGTGGCCCTGGGGGTGCTCAATCTGCTGTACATGAGCATGGCCGAACGGTACCGGGAGTTTGGTGTGTTGATGGCCATAGGGATGAAGCCGCGAGACCTCCGACGCATGGTGCTCCTGGAAACCCTGATGCTGGTCACCCTGGGGGTGGCGTTGGGAGCGGTGGGGTCAGGAGGGATCTGGATGCTGTGGCGGGCCCACGGTCTGAACCTGGCGTTCTTTAGCCAGGGCATGGAGTTCCTGGGGCTGGACACCCGGGTGTATCCTGCGATGGACGCCGTAGGCGTTGTGGGGAGTACGCTGCTGGTTTACCTGTTTGGTATGCTGGCTGGCCTGTATCCAGCCTGGCGGGCTTCCCACCTGCGGCCCGTGGACGCCCTGCGCATCGTCCGGTGAACGGACCTGGAGGGGTTCCGATTCCCGGGCGAGCGCGGCCGGTGGCCGGCCCTGAGTTCTGCTCTCTGGAACGGAACCGCCCATCGTGCAATCTTCCTGGTTCGGATCCTTTGCCACATCTTGAACTTCCAACGGAAGCCCGGTGAGAGGGGTTGGATCAGGGTGTCCTGCCTCGTGGGTTTCGTGTGGGGGTCTGCGCCGAATTCCCGGAGCGGCCCCAGGGCATTTCTTGCCGAAAACCGCCCTGGAAGCCCTGAGGTAGAAAAAGGAAACCACCGTCCGAGAACTCGGAAGGGGAACCGACTTTGGAGTGCGGTGCGCTCGCACCGCTTTTCTTCAATCAAAGCGGCGACAGGTCG
>CAZXAO010000043.1:0-5197 GCA_964638465.1 uncultured bacterium
CTGGGGTGGGGCGAGCAGCAGGAAGAAGAGGTACACGGGTTTTTTGTCCAGGGCATCAAAGTCCACCCCCTTTTTGGAGCGGCCCACCACCAGGTACACCTGGTCCAGCACCAGGCTCCGGGTATGGGGGATGGCGATGCCCTTGCCGATGCCGGTGGACCCGATGGATTCCCGTTTCAGGAGGGCATCCAGGATGATGTCCTCCTTGGAGGGGTCAAACTTCAGGGGTTTGAGGAGTTCGCGCAGGGCCTCCTCTTTGGTGGTGGCCTGCATGTCCAGGATCACCCGGTCTTCACGCAGGAGTTTTTCTAACATGGTTCGCCTCCCCTGAACGCCAAAGGGCGGTGGTTCATGAGGGTACGCCCTCGTGTTTCCTTCTGGATTTCCAGGGCCACAGGGCCACCGGGATGAGCACCACATATCCCAGCACCAGGGCCAGGGTAGAGATCACCGCATCCCCCAGGTAGAGGAGCACGAAGCCCACCCCGATGAAGAGGATCCCCAAAGCCATCAGCAGGTATTGGGATCGGTGGTAAGGTAAGCCCAGAAAGGGGGCCTGCTGGGGTGTGGCCCGTTTGCGGCGATTCCGGGGGGACCGTGGCCGACGCTCTTGAGTCATCGCAAAACAACCTCCTTGACGGTGCCGTGTCGCAAGAGAACTAACTTTATAAACCCCGTGTCGGGCAAAAGCAATTGAAACCCCTCGGGTAGGGGGACGGTGGGATACGCCCGGAAGAAGGCCGCCGGATCCTGGTGGCGCTCGGCCATGGTGGACACCAGGACGCCCGCAAGATACCCCTGCAGGGCCACCGGGCCCGGCGGGACGCCCGTGGAGTCCACGAAGGCCTGGCGGAACCCGCCGAAGGCCACCGAGAGGCTCCGGTGTCGGGCCTGGTCGGGGTCCAGGGTTACCACGAACACGGAATCTGTAAATCGGGTCAGGGAACGGGTTTCCGGCTGGAGCCATTCACCGAAGGCGAACACCCGGCCGTGGAACCCGATGCCGCGGGCATAGTCGGCCAGGGCCACGGCCGTGGGGCCCGCACCACACAGGATCAGACCCTCGGTGCTCACGGTGTCCAGCAGGGGGTCCAGCCAGCCCAGGGCCAGGGTGTCCTGTTCGGGATAGAGGGCGAACCGGGCGGAGCCCTGAAGCAGGCTCTGCAGCGCCCGGTAGCGGGCCAGGGGCCGGGGTGACCGGGGCGAGAGGACGAGCAGATGCTGGACCTGGAGGGCCTGGAGTACGGCCGCGAGCCGCCGGGTTTCGGCACAGATCTGGGCGAAGGGACCAAAGAGGTTGGGCCGGGCGCACTGCCCGGGGTCCAGGGCCAGAGGGGAGTACAGGGTGACGCCGGGGGCCAGCGTAAGGGAGAGCAGGGCCCGCATTTCTCGGGTGGTCAGGGGGGCCACCACCAGGCGAACCGGAGGGGCATGCTGCAGGACCTGCCCGTACTGGCGGACCCGTTGGGGGTCGCCCCGGGTGTCCCACACGCGGACGGTGACGGGGCCGTGGAGCCCCAGCCGGAAGCCCAGCAGGAACTCCTGGCCCAGTGGGGCCAGGTTGCCCCGAAGGGGCAGCATCAGGGCCACAGACAAGCCCTGGGCCAGGAGCCAGGTGGGGCTCAGGAAAAAGAGCCAGCGGAAAAGGCGCATGGGCGTCTTCCGGTTCTCGTGGGCCCGCGTTTCCGGCGTTGTGGCGTTGCCTGGACGCACGGTTTTCCCCGGCGGGCCTTAAACTTATATAGCCTCGTCGTGCCAAATCCCACCCGGAGGGGTGGCCGAGCGGCTGAAGGCGCGCGATTCGAAATCGCGTAGGGGATTAACCTCCCCTCGAGGGTTCGAATCCCTCCCCCTCCGCCTTTTTACTGCATGCAATCGGAATTCCGTCCAAACGGCTGGGTCGCTTTGCTCACCGACTTTGGTCTGCAGGACCCCTATGTGGCCGTGATGAAGGCCGTGATCCTCCAGACGGCTCCCCAGGCCCGTTTTCTGGATCTGACCCACGAGGTGCCCCCCCAGCAGGTACTCCAGGGGGCCTGGATGCTCCAGCGGGTGGTGCGCTTTTTCCCTGCGGGCACGGTTTTCGTGGCCGTGGTGGACCCCGGGGTGGGCACCGGCCGCCGGAACCTGGTGCTCCTGACCCCGGAGTACGCCTTTGTGGGGCCGGACAACGGCCTCTTTACCTGGGTGGCCCCGGGCCCGGAGACCCGGGCCTTTGCCGTGCCCACGCCCCCGGAAGCCTCGGCCACCTTCCACGGTCGGGATGTCTACGCACCGGTGGCAGCCCGGATCCTGCAGGGGCCGGTGCCCGACCCGACCTGGCAGCCGGTGGATCCCGGAAGCCGGGTGCGGCTGGCCGTGCCTCCGGTGACGATCCGTGGCAACCGGGCCCGGGCGGTGATCCTGTTCTTTGATCGGTTTGGCAACGCCGTCACCAATGTAGAACGCACCCGCTGGCCCGACCTTTGCGTGGAGGCCGTTCGGGTGGAGGGCCACTGGATCCCCCTTCGCCGGACCTACGCCGATGTAGCCCCGGGTGAGCCCCTGGCTCTCTGGGGTTCCTTTGGCGAACTGGAGATCTCCGTGCGCGAGGGCAGCGCACGGGACCTTCTGGGCCTCCGGCCTCTGCAGCCCGTGGAACTGATCCTATGCTGAGGCTCCTCCTGGTGCTGGCGCCCCTGGTGGCCCTCCTGGACGGCTGGATCCATCGCCCCGGCTTTCCAGATCTGACCCTGGCCCTGCTCCTTCCCCTGTTCCTCCGGGGTGAGGGGCCCTGGATCCTGCCCGTGGCCTTCCTGGCGGCTGTGTTCCGGGAAGCCCTGGATCCCTCTCGACCCTGGCTGTTTCCACTGTTCGTCGTGCTCGTATACGGGGCCCTGCGGGCTCTACGGGTCCGGGTGAACCTTCGCCTCTGGAGCCTGCGCGTGGTCCTGGTCACCCTGGTGGTCCTCCTGGACCTGCTGTTGCTCCACGCCACGGATGCGTATCCCCTGGACCATCCGGCCCTCTGGATCACCGGGGGGGTGACGGTGCTCCTGAGCCTGGTGTTCCTCGTGGAATCCCCATGAGACCCCTGCGACGCGTGATCCTGGTGGTGCTCGGGGTGGTCTTCGTGCCCCTTTTGGGTCAGCTGTTCCGGATCCAGATCCTGCAGCACCAGAAACTGCGGGAGGAATCCCTGCGGAACTTTGTGAAGGTGCTCACCCTGATCCCCTCCCGGGGCACCATTTACGACCGCAACGGCCTTCCCCTGGCCCACTACCGGCCGGGTTTTAAGGTATCCATCGTGCCAGAGAAGGTGGGACCGGCCGAGTGGGATACCCTGCGACGCCTGCTAAACCTGGAGATCCCCCGGGATTCCCTGCGGGGCGTGGGGTTCGTGACGCTGAAGTCGGACCTTTCCCTGGAAACGGTGACTGCCCTGGAGGAGCGGGCCGATCTCCTGTCCTGGGTGATCGTGAGCCCCACCCTGATCCGGTACTACCCCTACGGAGCCGCCTTTTTTCATCCCGTCGGCTACATCGGGCGGGTGAACCAGCGGGAGGTGGAAACCCTGGGGCTCTCGCCCGACGACTTCGTGGGCCGGATGGGTCTGGAGAAACAGTACGAGGACAGCCTGCACGGCACCCCCGGCCTGCGCTTTGTGGCCGTGGACGCCCGGGGCCGGTTCACCCGACTGGATCCCAGGCCCCCGATCCCGCCCCAGCGGGGCAACGACCTGGTGACCACCCTGGACGCGCCCCTCCAGTTGGCCGTGGATTCCCTGGTGTCGGATACGATGCAGGCCGCCGTGGTGCTGCTGGACCTCCGGACCGGCGAGATCCTGGTGCTCTACGCCCATCCCGCCGTGGACCCCAACCTCTTCGTTACCGGCATCCCCTTTTCCCTGTGGAACCAGATTCGCCAGGATCCGGCCCATCCTCTGCTGAACCGGGCGGTGGCCGGCCGGTACCCCCCGGGCTCCACCCTGAAACCCCTGGTGGCCCTGATGGGCCTGGACCTGCACCTGGTGACCCCCGACGAGCGGCTGGTGTACTGCACCGGCCGGTACGCCTTCGGCAATCGGGTGTGGCTCTGCTGGCTCAAAACCGGCCACGGGTGGATGAACCTGTATGACGGCATCGCTCATTCCTGCGATGTGTACTTCTACGAACTGGGCCGGAGGATCGGACTCCGACGGTTCCTGACCCTGCTGCAGGCTGTGCCCCTGCGGGGGCCCTGGATCCGGTTGCCTGAAGCCCGACGGGGCTTTGTGCCCACCTACGAGTGGTATCGTGAGGCCTATGGGCCCTATGGGGTTACCGAGGGCCTGGTGCTCAACCTGGCCATCGGCCAGGGGGAATTGAGCCTGACCCCCCTGGAGGTGGCCACGCTGACGGGCCTGATTGCCGGCCGGGGGAAGATGCCTGCCCCCCATCTGCTGAAGGATTCCCCGAGGGTGGACACGCTGCGCCTGCCCTTTGATCCGGCCCTGTATCCGGTGATCCACCGGGCCATGCGGCGGGTCGTCACCCGGGGAACGGGCCAGGCTGCCCATCTGGAGGAGATGACCGTGGCCGGCAAGACCGGCACCGCCCAGAACCCCCACGGCAAGGACCACGCCTGGTTCGTGGCCTTTGCGCCCTACGAGCAACCGGAGGTGGCCCTGGCCGTGCTGGTGGAACACGGAGGCCACGGGGGCAGTGCCGCAGCACCCCTGGCGGCCGAGATCCTGAAACGCTACGCCCGAAGGAGGCCGCTGCCGTGAGATCCGTCCGCTGGCTTCTGGGGATTGCCCTTGGATTGGCGGCCCTGGCCCTGCTGGAACTCTCGGCCATTTCGCCCCGCCTGGCCAGCCGGCAGGCCATGTACCTGGCCCTGGCCCTGGGGGTGTTCCTGGTGACCTGGCGGATTCCCATGCGCTTCTGGAAGTTTGCGGTGCCGGTGCTCTACCTTTTGGGGCTGGCCTCGCTGGTGGGGGTGCTCTTCGTGGGACGGGGGGCCGGTGCCCACCGGTGGATCCCCCTGGGTCCCTTTCACTGGCAACCGGCCGAGACTATGAAGTTGCTGCTGATTCTGGCCCTGGCCTACGGCTACGAACGGCGCAACGATACCTGGCAGATGCTGAAACTGGGGCTGGTGGCCCTGGTGCCCACCCTGCTGGTGCTCCTGGAGCCCGACCTGGCCACGGCCATCACCTACTTCGTCATCTATGTGG
>CAZXAO010000043.1:5207-11059 GCA_964638465.1 uncultured bacterium
GGCCCTCCCACCCCTGGCTGTGGCCTTTTCCTTCAACGCCTGGAGTTTCATCGTGTTCCTGGGGGTGGTCCTGGTGCTCCTGTACCTGGTGCGGGTGTCTCCAGGAATGGGCCTGCTGCTGGTGTTCCTGGTGACCACCGTGGGGCTCCTCTCCCCCGTGCTGGTGGACCGATTCCTGCACGAGTACCAGAAGGCCCGCATTGTGGCCTTCCTGAACCCGGAAAAGTACCGCCAGGGGCCGGGCTGGCAAACCCTCCAGGCCCGCATCGCCCTAGGCTCCGGTGGACTCTGGGGCAAGGGATACCGGCGGGGGACCCAGAAGGGCCTGGCCTTCCTGCCCGAGGCCCACACGGACTTTATCTTCACCAGCATTGGCGAGGAGTTTGGCTTTGTGGCCACCGCCCTGGTGATGGGGCTCTTCGTGCTCTTCTTCTGGCTCCTGGCAAAGGACGCCGATGATCTGGAGTCCCCGGTGTTCCGGGGCGTGGTCGCTGGCATCCTGGGGTTCCTCCTGTACCACACCGCCACCAACCTGGCCACCAACCTGGGGATGTTCCCGGTAACCGGAATTCCCCTGCCCTTTATGACCTACGGCGGAAGCCATCTCCTTACGGAGTTCGCTGCCCTGGGGGTGCTTTTCCGGATCCATCAGGAGTCCCAGGAGCCCCGCTTTTCCTGGTAGGCCCGGAAATCGCCGCCGTTTCCGGAGTCCTCCGGCGTATAATTTAGCCGATGGAGGCGATCCGCGGGCTATTTTTGTGCTATCTTGTGGGCTCCCTGCCCTTCGCCTACTGGATCACCCGCTGGCGGACGGGTCTGGACCCCTTTGAGGTGGGGGAGGGGAATGTGGGAGCCCGGAATGTCTGGCATGTGGTGGGACCCGGCTGGGGCGTGCTCACCGCCCTCCTGGACGCCCTGAAGGGTGTGGCGGCCGTAACCCTTGCCCGCTCCTGGGGCCTGGATCCCTGGCTGGGCGGCTTTGCCGCCGTCCTGGGGCACGGGTATCCCGTGTTCCACCGGTTCCGTGGAGGCAAGGGGCTGGCTACGGCCCTGGGGGTGGCCCTGGCCCTGGTGCCCCTGGCCACCGTGGCCACCCTGGGGACCTACGCAGGCCTCTACCTCCTGAGCCGTCATTTCCACTTCGCCATCACCACTGCCATGGTGTCCTTCTTCGTGGTCTGGGTACCGGTGAGCCGCGTGCCCCTGGACCAGGCAAAACGGGCTCTCCTCCTCTTCCTCTGGCTCGGGGTAAAACGCCTGCTGGATCACCGCCACATGGTCCAGGTCAAGGCGAGGGATGTCCATTGGAAGGGTTGAGCCTGGTGTACCACGGGCTGGTGTTCGCCCTGTCGCTGGTGTTCCTCTGGGTGGTGTCGGATAACCTCCGGTTTTCCCGCCGGTGGTCTGGCCGCCGGCCCCGATCGGCCCGCACCGGAGCCCCCCTGGTTTCCGTGCTCATCCCGGCCCGCAACGAGGAACGCAACCTGGAGGCATGCCTGACTTCGGTTCTGGGCCAGACCTATTCAAACCTGGAGGGGTGGGTCTACGACGACCACTCCGAGGACGGCACCCGACGCATCGTGGAACGATGGGCCCGAAGGGATCCCCGGGTTCATCTGATCCCGGGCCGCCCCCTGCCCGAGGGCTGGATGGGCAAGAACTTCGCCTGTGCACAACTGGCCCGCCACGCCCGGGGCAGGTACTGGCTCTTCATGGATGCCGATACCCGGATGGCCCCCGACACCCTGGCCTGGGCGGTGGACCTGATGGAACACCACCGGGTGGATCTGTTCTCCCTGATCCCCACCGTGGTTACCGAGACCCCGGCGGAGGCCCTGACCCAATCCCTGGTGACCACGGCCTTTCTGGGCTTTTTCCCCCTGCGATGGATCTGGCAACGGCCGGAATCCCTGTGGGCCGCAGCCCTGGGCCCCTGGATCCTGGTGCGGGCCCGGGCGTATCGCCAGACGGGTGGCCACGCCGCCCTCCGCTGGGAACTGGTGGAGGACATCGCCCTGGCCCGTCTGTTCAAGGAACACGGGCGACGGGTTCTGGTGCTGGCGGCCCCGGGCCGGGTCCGGGTGCGGTTCTATCACGGCCTGAGGGAAACCTGGTTCGGCTTTAGCAAGAGCGCCTTCGGGGCCTTTCGGTACTCCCTGAGGAGCGTGCTGTTGCTCCTGGGGGCCGTCTTGCTGGTGTTCTACGGCCCCCCGCTGGCCCTGGTCCGAAGCCTCTGGACCGGCCAGGGGCCCTGGCCCCTCTACCTTCTGGAATCCCTGCTCCTGCCCCTGGTGAAGTATCGCAGCGACCGGTTCTACGGTTATCCCGCCTGGCAGGCCCTGTTCGCCCATGTTTCCGTGTTGTTTGGACTCCTCACCGTGGTGTATTCGGCGTACCAGGTGAAGGTGCACGGGGGCGTGTGGTGGAAGGGCCGGTTCTATTCCGTGCATCCCCCCGAGCCCCTGGAGCCGGAGATGCAACCGGGTTCCGGGCCTTAGGGACGATTCCTACGCCAGTCCACACTCCCGAAGGAGCGTCTGGATCCGGTGCCGGTAGGTGTGGCGGGTGTGGACCAGCCGGAACCCTTCCCGGGCGATCCGATGCCGTTCGTAGGGGAACCGGAGATATCGCTCGGCGAGGGCCAGGCCCTCCTCAGGACTATGAAACCACACCAGGTGGCGGTGGTTCTCAAAGAGGGTCTCCAGGCCCTCCACATACTCCTGCAACAGGAAACCGCCCCAGCCCAGGGTGAACCACACGCGGTTGGAGAAGTAGAGCCGCACCCCGGGCACTGAGGTGCCCAGCAGGATGGCCGTGTGGTGGACCACCCGGCCGTAGTCTTCGTTGTACACCGGCGGATGGATCCGGTGGAAGGCCTGGCGGATCTGCTGCCACTCCCCGGGGGAGAGGCACCACGCCGGTGGAAAGGGACACCGGTACCGATCCCATCCTCCACCCCAGAGGTGCACCGGGAACCGGCGGGCGAAGGCGGCGAGCAGGTGGAGCCGATGGCGGTACGCATAGCCAGATCCCAGGAAACCCAGGGGATACCGGGGTTCGGGCCAGGTTTCCGGCGCCCGCATCCGGCTGTCCACGGCCTGGGGCAGGAAGTGGACCCGGCGGACCCCCAGCCGACGGTACTGCTCCTGCTGACCGTAGGCGGTGAGGAAAAAGCAGTCCGAAGCCCGGGCAAGGGCCAGGATGTGGGGATCCGGAGGGTCTCGGTAGTCCGGGTACCACATGACCTTGAGGCCGGGCAGGGTGGCCCAGAGGTCGGGGGGAACACCCCGGCCCTTGGCCGTAAGGATCAGGTGGGGCTGGAATCGGCGGGCCAGGCGTTCCAGCAGGACGGGGAAGAGCCGGAGGCCCCGGTGGTACACGCTCTGGTGCCGGGAGGGGTTCAAGCCCCGAACCCGGGCCCCCAGGTGCCGGAAGGCCCGGTAGATGAACTCCTCGTGCCGGCCCCGGTGGTCCCAGGCTCCTACGATGAGCACCCGCAGCGGCCGGCTCATGCCAGGGCCTCCCGATAGACCTCCAGGGTGCGGCGAACCAGGGTATCCAGGGAGAAGCGGCGGGGGATGTCCTGACGAGCGAAGGAGGCCATCTTCGCCCGGAGTTCCGGGTGCCGGAGGAGGTGCACCACCTCGCGGGCGAAGGCGTCCCTCTGCCATCGGGACACGAGAAGACCACTCTGGCCGGGCACCACCACCTCGGGGATGCCCCCCACGGCGGGCGCCACCACGGGTACCCCGTAGGCCAGGGCCTCCATCAGGGCCGTGCCCAACCCCTCAATGCGACTGGTGGACAGGAACACGGTGAAGGTGCCGGCAATCCCCGGCCGGTACCGCAGGAAGGATACCCGGGAACGCAGGCCCAGCCCACGGGCGACCTCCCTCAGCCGGGGCTCCAGGTAGCCTTCGCCCACCAGCACCCCGTGGACTTCGGAGACCTGGCGGAGGACCTCGGCCAGCACCTGGAGCCAGAAGTCCAGGTTCTTTTCCCGGGTGAAGGCGGCGATGGTGCCCACCAGCGGACGGTCCTTCGGGAGGCCCAGGGTTTCGGGCCGGGGTACGGGAGGAAGGGGCCACGCCAGGGCCGAGGGCACCACGGCGATCCGCTGTTCCGGAACCCCCAGATCCCGGAGGGATTGCGCCACGAACCGGGAGATGGCAATGTACCGTCGGATCCGGGGGGATCGGTACTTCCACCGGCTCCAGGTTCGGGCTGCCGACGGCCGCCGACGATGGACCACCAGCGGGGGCAGGGGGTGCACCAGGGCGGCCAGGAGGACCAGGGTATGGGCGCCGGAGCTCTGGGCGACCACCAGGTGGGGTCGGAACCGCCGTACGGCCCGGAGGAGGTCGGGCAGGGCCCGGAGGGGACCGCCTCGCAGGGCCAGGGGAAAGACGGGGATCCCCTCCTGCTGGAACCGCCGGGCTACCGGACTGTTGCGAGGGCAGGCCAGGGCCACCGGATATCCCCGGGCCTGGAGGGTCTGAAGCAGGTACAGGACCTGCCGTTCGCCGCCCCGCCATCCGGTGGCATCGGTCACCTGGAGGATCCGGAACGGCACATCGGGTTCGGAGAGAGGCATCACCGGGCTTATTTTGCCGCCCCGGGCGGTTCAGGGCAAAGGTACTGCCGATAGGCATCGCGGAGTCGCCGGGCCTGCAGGTCCCAGGTGAAGGAACGCAGCACGCGCTCCCGGCCGGCTCGGCCGAGCCGGGTCCGCAGATCCGGGTCCTGGTACAATTTCAGGAGGGCCTCCTGAAGGGCCTGGGGGTCATCCGGTGGGACGAGCCAGCCGGTTTTGCCATGCGCCACGGCCTCGGGAACCCCCCCGCTCCGGCTGCCCAGCACCGGGCGTTCGCAGGCGTTGGCCTCCAGGTAGACGATGCCAAACCCTTCCATGTCGTGGGGCTGGGACACCACGGGCATGGCCAGGAGATCCGTGGCGTTGTACAGGGGAACGAGACGCTCCTCGGGCACAGGGCCCAAGAACGAGACACGGTTCCCAAGGCCCAGCGCCCGGGCCTGTTGCCGGTACGCGGAGAAGTCGCCGGCTCCTGCGACCACCAGGTGGATCTCCCGGGGGAGGTGGGGCAGCACCTGGAGCAGGAGGTGCAGACCCTTTCGGCGCACCGGGCGACCCAGGAAGAGCACCAGGAACCCCGAGGTCGGCAGGCCCAGCACGCGGCGGAGTTCCTCCGGGGGGGTGTCCAGGGGACGGAACACCCGGGGGTCCACGCCGGGGTAGATGACCACAGAGGGGACGCTCAGGAGATTCAAACGCTGTAGCATCTGCCGGGTGGCCTGGCTGTTGGTGACGACCAGCCGGGCGTGCCGGAAGAGCCGGTGCAGCCTTAGGTGTTTCCAGGGCCGGGCCTTTTTCCACTCGTGAAGAACATCCAGTCCGTGCACGAAGAGGCCGTAGGGCAGGCGTCGGGCGGGTCCGCGCACCTTGCCCAGACCCAGGTGGCCCAGCATCAGGCCGCAGGGGCGGTACGCCTTCAGGGCATGGCCGAAGGTGCGCCACCAGCGGGGGTACCGGAGCAGGCTGAAGGCCCCCCGACGGGGCAGAGACACCGGGACCACGCGGTACGGGGCATCCGGGGGGCGGGCGTCCTGGAGGGTGAGGACCACCACCTCATCCGGGGGCAGGCGGCGCAGGAGTTCGCCGTAGTATCGGCTCATGCCCCCGGGCACCGGGGGATGGTCCAGGAGGGCGAAGAGGAGACGCATGGGCCGCCAATTGTATGCCGGTGATCCCGGGGCCACAAGGTGCCCGGCTTCGTCCGGCCGCCCCGGGCGGGTGTCCTGCCGCAGGCTGGGGCTGCATTTCGCCCCTGGGG
>CAZXAO010000044.1:0-10749 GCA_964638465.1 uncultured bacterium
ATGGGCCAGGCGGCCACCCGCTGGGCCCACACCTTCTCCTGAGACCAGACCACCCACCAGTTCCACGAGTGGTTCACCGAACTGAAGGGGAAAAGGACCACGGACAATCCCCCTGCCTGGACAGAATAACCTTCCCTGAAGGACAACACCCCATCTCCCTTTCTGGATGACCCCATCCCTCCCTGTAGGGAAGAGGGAGGACTACGGAATTTCCCTATGGACTGCGGTGCCTGACCACCGCTTTAATTCCCCCTTTTGGAGTGCGGTGCCCTGGCACCGCTTTCCTACCCGTGGACGAAGAAAAATCGTCACGGCTAAAGCTACCCTACGCTGAGAAAGGTCGCGGCTAAAGCCGCTCCTACAGAGGTTGAATGGACACAGGTGTGTAGGCGAACCCACCCCGGGAAGGAGAAACAACTTGTGGCGATGGACCCGGCGAGATCGCGCCTGAAGGCGCTCCTACAAGACCGAGCAAGAACTCCAGGGGGACCTGGCGATCCCTTTTTGGAGTGCGGTGCCCTGGCACCGCTTTCCTATCCGAACAGAAAAAATCGCGGCTAAAGCCAATCCTACAGTAAAAAACTGTAGGAGCCCCTTCAGGGGCGACCATGCCCCGGGGCGTAGAATTGACACTCCGGGTCTCTGGAGGCCCCGGGCCGTCCCTCTGTGAAGAGGAAAACAGGAGCACAGGATGACAGAGCATAGGAACAATGCGGTCCTTTCCCGCTTTCCTGGCCATCCGGACCCCGGCCCCCTCCCACCCCACAGGGAACCACCCAACCTCGTGCCTCCACAACCATGATCCGCCTGGTTCCCCTGGCGGCCGAGAGCCTCGGGGTCCGGTCCATGGCACTGCGGGTGGAAACCCCGGACCTGGCCCTGACCCTGGACCCGGGCGCCGCTATCCCGCCCCTCCGCGGCGGCCTGCCCGCCCACCCCCTTGAGATCCAGGCCCTGGCCCAACGCTGGCGCACCATCGTCCGGAGCCTGCGCACCTCCCGGGTGGCCGTCATCACCCACTACCACTACGACCACCTGAACCCGGATCAGCCCTGGCATTACCAGGGCCTGGAGGTGCTGCTCAAAGACCCGGAACACCGGACCAATCGCACCCAGCGACGACGGGGCCACGACTTCGTCCAGCGGCTCCAGCCCTACGCCCGCAGGATCCAGTGGGCCGATGGCCAGTCCTTCCGGTACGGCGCCACGGAGGTTCGTTTCTCCGAACCCGTTCGCCACGGCCCCGGCCTTCGGCTGGGCACCGTGCTCCAGGTAGCCCTCCTCCATGGCCGTCAGCGCTTCGTGTTCACCTCGGACATCCAGGGCCCCTGTCTGGACGAGCACCTGGCCTTCCTCCGGGAAATCCGCCCCACCCACCTCTACATAGACGGCCCACCCACCTATCTGGAGGGCTTCCCCCGCTGGGCCCTGGAGGCCACCATAGAAAACCTCGCCTGGCTCCTGGACCACCTGCCCCTGGAGCTGGTGCTCCTGGACCACCATTCCCTGCGCCGGCCCGACTGGCGCACCTTCTACGAACAGGGCCTCGGTCCCCGGGCCCGTCGCCTCCTTTCGGCCGCCCAGTACCTGGGCCTCCCCGAGACCCTCTACGAGGCCCAGAGAAAACATCTCTTCTTCGGAACCCAGGAAATCCCTTAGATCCTTTGCAATTTCATCCCCCATCCTCTATACTCGCCCCAACTTTCCCTGACCAGGGCCAAAAACGAGGAGGATGATTGTGTGGAAGGACTTTCGTGAGTTTATCCAGCGTGGGAATGTGATGGACATGGCGGTGGGCATCGTTCTCGGTGCCGCCTTCGGGGCCGTGGTCAAGGCCCTGGTGAACTACATCGTCATGCCCCCCATTGGCCTGCTCCTGGGTAAGGTGGACTTCCAGAACCTTATGTGGGTCCTCAAGGCCGGCGATCCGGCCGGTCCGTATGCCACCCTGGAGCAGGCGCAGAAGGCGGGCGCCGTGGTCATGGCCTGGGGCGCCTTCCTGAACACCGTCATCAACTTCCTGATCGTGTCCCTGGCCATCTTCGTGGCCGTCCGCTACTACAAACGAGTAACCGAAAAGCCCAAACCAGAACCGGCCCCAGCCGAACCCACCACCAAAACCTGCCCCTACTGTCATATGGAGATCCCGATCCAGGCCACCCGGTGCCCCTACTGCACAGCTGAACTGTCCTCCTGATCCTCCACGGAGCACGCTGCGGGCCTCCGCCCCGTACGGGGCGGAGGCCCGCTCGCAGGGCCGAACCCATAGCCTCCCAGGGGTCTTTCAGTCCCCGCCTCCGCTTCTCAATCCCTGACGCTATCCTGATCCGGTTGCCTTCTCTCCCCTCCGCCCGTACCCTATGCCGCCGTGAAACTCCACATCCTGAGCGACCTGCACCTGGAGTTCCGGGAACCCGGATCCTTTCCGCTGCCCCGGGTGGAGGCCGACCTCTGCATCCTCGCGGGCGACATCCACCGGGGCCGGGCCGTGATCCCGTGGATCGCCCAGCACCGACCCCCCGAAGTTCCGGTGGTCTTCGTGGCCGGCAACCACGAGTACTACGGCGGGGTGTTGCCCGACCTCACGGAAACCCTGCGGGCGGAGGCCCGACAGGTCCCCAATCTCTTCTTTCTGGAGCAGAACGCCGTGGAATGGGGGGATCTGGTGATCCTGGGGGGCACCCTCTGGACCGACCTGAGCCTGGCCCCGGACCCCGAGTACGCCGCCCGGCTCCTGGAGCATCGGATGAACGACTTTTACCGGATCCGGGTGAATCCAGGCCACCAGCGGCTTCGCGCTGCTCTGCTCCGCCAGTGGCATCGGGAAACCCTGACCTTCTTTGAGCGTCAACTGCGGCAGCACGCTCACCGTCCGGTGATCATCGTCACACACCACGCCCCCAGTGAACGGTCCCTGCCACCGGAGTCCCGTCTGGACCCCCTGCGGTTCGGCTTTGCCTCAGCCCTGGAGGACTGGATCTGTCGGTTCCCGAACCTGGTCCTGTGGGTCCACGGCCACACCCACCACGCCGTGGACTACCGGATCTGCCACACCCGGGTGGTCTCTAACCCCCTGGGCTATCCCGTGGAAGCGGGCCGCACCGGCTTCCGGCCGGACTTCACCGTGACCCTCTGAGCAGGCCGGACGGTTTACTGCCTCCAGCCACCCCACCGGGGCATAGGCCACCGGAACCCGGGGAAACGCCAGACGACCGGGCGTTCACGGGCTGAAGATCCTACCCATCCGCCTCACCCCTCTTGCTGTCCAACTCGTCAATCTCCGACAACCCACGCCAGGCGCCTTCCCCTCAGCCCCTCTTGCTGCCCACACCATGAGGGTGTAGACTATGCAGTCAGAAATTGACCAATGAGTCAAAACAAGGAGAACGGGCCGATGCACTCTGAAGCCCGGCGGAAGCACAGAACCTGGAAGGACAACGGCAGGAAGGCCAACCCAAGAGGGACACCCCCAAAAAGGCTCCTCCTGCCAGAGTTCCCTCCCCCCATGCCCTTGAGGACCGAACATCCCGGGCCTCAGAAGGTCGGCCCGAGAACCGCCGGGAGGTGATCCGATGGGCGTAAAGGAACGCAGGGCCCGGGAACGGGCGGAACGGCGGCATCAGATCCTGGAGGCTGCCCGGCGCCTCTTCCTGGACCAGGGGTTTGACCAGGCCTCCGTGGAAGAGATTGCCGAGGCGGCCGAAGTGTCCAAGGGACTCGTGTACTTCTACTTCCGTTCCAAGGACGAGATCCTGGCCGCCCTGGTTCGGGAGACCTATGCGCCTCTTCTGGACGCCCTGGAACAACTCTCGCAACGCACGGACTCCCCGGAACACCGGCTCCTGGTCTTCCTCCAGCTGGAGCTTTCCTTCTATCGGGAACACGCCCGGTTCTTCCGGCTGGTGGCCTCGCTGGTGGCGGGCTATGAGGGCCAGCAGATCCGACCGGAGTACCGGGAGGTATTCGTGGAGGCCCACCATCGGGAACTCTCGGTCCTGGAACAGATCCTCCGGGAGGGGGTGCTGCAGGGCTGCTTCCGCAAGGAATCCCCGGAGTTCCTCTCCCTGTTCGTGGTGGGTCCCCTGCATAGCCTGTTCCTCCATGCTCCCCACCTGCTGGAGGATGCTCCGGAAACCCTGGCCCGCAGGATGGGCACCCTGGTGCTCCGGGGCCTGAAACAGGAGGATACCCCATGTTCCGATTGACCCGGTGGGTGGTCCACCACCCCTGGCCCACCCTGGGGCTCTTCGTGCTCCTGACCCTGGGGTTGATCTCACAGATGCCCCGGCTTCGGGTGGAGACCGACATCGGGGCAGCGTTGCCCAAGACCCTTCCGGTGAAACGCCTGTACGACGAGGTGGGCGAACGGTTCCCCTCCAAAGATGTGATCTTCGTGGTGCTGGAGCATCCCCGGGTGTTTGATCCCGCGGTGGTGGCCACCGTGAACCGGCTCACGAACCGGCTGTACCGGGTGCCCGGTGTATACGATGTGATCTCGCCCACCAATGTCTCGGTCATTGAAGGCACCGAGGAGGGGATCCAGGTGGTGCCCGCTCTGGAGGGGGACCCCCACGACCCCGAGGTGCTCCAGCGCTTTGAAACGCGGCTTCTCCAATCCGACTTCGTGGGCAACCTGGTGGCCTCGGACCGGCAGGGCTTTGGCCTCCTGGTGCTTTTGAAGCAAACCGCCAAACCCAAGGTGACCGGCCGGGCGGTCCTGGCCCTGGTGGACTCCCTGCGGCAGGCCACGGGCCTGGAGTTCCACGCCACCGGCCGCCCGGTGCTGGAGTACCTGCTGGCCCAGGGCCTGGGCCGGGACATGCATGTCTTCTTCTCCCTGGTCATTCTGGTGGTGGGCCTTGTGCTCTGGCTCTCCTTCCGCAGTTTACGGGGCCTGTTTATCCCCTTCACCGTGGTCATGGCCTCGGTGGCGTGGACCCTGGGCACCATGGCCCTCCTGGGGATTCCCCTGAGCCACTCCACGGAGTTCATGCCCGTGCTCCTGATCTCCATCGGCATCGCCGACAGCATTCACATCCTGCACACCTATTACCACCTGCGACGCCGGTACCACGACCGCCGGACCCTGGTCCTGGAGACCATGCGGCTCCTGAACCTGCCCGTCACCCTGACCTCCCTCACTACGGCGGTGGCCTTCCTGGCCCTGGGCTTCGCCGGGTTCACCTCCCTGAAGCAGCTGGGAGCCACCGTGGCCTACGGCGTACTCGTGGCCATGGTCTTCTCCCTCTATGTGGTGCCCGCCCTGCTGGTGCTCCTGAAGGTGCCGAAAAAGGCCTTCTCCGAGGATCGGATGGTGTGGCTGCACCGGGGCATGCAGCGGATCGGCGTTTTCTTCGTACGGCATCGGGGGATCACCCTGGCAGTGATGAGCATCCTCACCCTGTTCTTCGCCCTGGGGATCCCCCGGATCCGGGTGGAGAACAACACCGTGGAGAACTTCCCCGAGGGCCACGAGGCCCGGATCGCCTACCAGATCGTCAGTCGTCACTTCGCCGGCCCTGAGGTGATGACCGTCGTGGTTCGGGGCCACGGCCCCGATGCCCTCAAGGACCCCGTGCTGCTCCAGCAGATGGACCGGTTCAAGACCTACATGCTCCGCCAGCGGGGCGTGGGGATTGTCACCAGCATCGCCGACCTGGTGAAACGCCTGCACCAGGTCATCAACGGCGGCGATCCGGCCTTCTACCGCATCCCAGACACCCTGGAGATCCTCGGCCCGGATACCCTGGACGGCCGGGCCCTGGTGGCCCAGTATCTGGCCCTCTATAGCCTGTCGGCCCGTCCCGGTGAATTGGAACGGATGGTCACCCCGGACTTTGACATGGCCCGGATGGATGTGTTCGTGAAGGAGGGCCGGATCACGCTGATTGACTCCGTGGACCGCGCGGCCCGGTCCTTTATCGCCGGCGACTTCTCCCGGGCCCGGGAAGTGGACCTCACCGGCACCCCCGAGATCCTGCTGACCATCAACCACATGGTGGTCACGGGCCAGAGCAAGAGCATCCTGGTGTCCATCGTGCTGGTGTTCCTTCTGGTGGTGCTGGCCTTCCGTTCGGTGGTGGCCGGCCTTTACGGCATCCTGCCGCTGACCTTTGCCATGATCGTGAACTTCGGGATCATGGGGTGGCTCGGCATCTACGCCAACATTGAGAACATGGTGACCTCCAACATCGCCATCGGCGTGGGCATTGACTACATGATCCACTTCCTGCACCGGTTCCGGAAGGAGTACCGGGAACTCGGGGGCACAGCCCTGGAGGAGGTCTCCCGGCGGACCTTTGACACCTCGGGGGTCGCGATTCTGCTCAACGCCCTGACGGTGGCCCTGGGGTTCGCCACCATCATGGCCTCCATGTTCCGGGCGGTCTCCACCATGGGCTTTCTGATCTCGCTGGCCATGGTGTCCACCTGTGTGGGGGCCCTGACCTTCCTGCCGGCCCTCCTGGCCCTGTTCCGGCCCGGCTTTCTAAAGAAAGGGAGGTGAGCAAGCCATGACCTGGCTCTGGATTTTCCCGGTACTGGTGGCCTCCACGGCCGGCGATACGCTGGCCCAGGCTCTGATGGAACGGGTGAGCAACCGGCCCACCTTTCGTAGCCTGCACGCAGAGATCACCCTGACCCTGCAGGAGCCTTCGGGTCGGACCCGGGTCCGGCGAATGGAATCCTGGTCCAAAACGGATCCGAAGACCCACGAAACCAGGATGCTTCTGAAGTTCCTGGCCCCGGCGGATGTGAAGGGCACCGCCTTTCTGATCCACGAGCACAAACATCGGGACGACGACATGTGGTTCTACCTGCCCGCCCTCCGGCGGGTCAAGCGACTGGCCGCCTCGGGCAAGGCCGGAGCCTTCATGGGCTCGGACTTTTCCAATTACGACATCGGCGGCGGCGAGGTGGAGGACTGGACCTACCGGATCCTGGGGTCGGACACCCTGGAGGGCCACTTCGTGTGGATCGTGGAGGCCCTGCCCCGCTCGCCCGAGGTGGTCCAGAAAACCGGCTACACGAAACAGGTGAAGTGGGTGGATCCCCAGACCCTCATCGTGTGGCAAACCGAGTGCTACGATCGCACGGGCGAGAAGTTCAAGCGCATCCGCGTAGAGGAAGCCCAGAAGATCCAGGACGTGTGGTTTGAAAAACGCATCGTGGCGGAAAATCTGGACACCGGGCACAAAAGCATCATGGACTTCCACCTTCTGGAAGTGAATCCGCCCCTTGGCGATGATCTCTTTACCCAACGGGCGCTGCGACGATAGGAGGTGGCAAGATGGCCTTCTGCTGGCTCGTGCTGCTCCTGGGTCAGCTGGGGGGGTACCTGCGGTTTGAGGCCTATGCCCAGACCCGGGACCCCTACACGCTGCAGAAACTCGCCACCACCTTCCAGAGCCGGCTGGACCTGGAGGGCGACCGGGTCCACGGCTACGGGGCCTTCAATGTGATCTTTGACGCCCTGGGTTCGCAGACGGTGCTTCGTCCGATTGAGGGCTACATTACGGCTTCCCTGGGCCCCGTGGACCTCACCGTGGGCAAGAAAATCCTCACCTGGGGGGAAGGGGTCTTCGTGAGCCCCAGCGATGTGGTCACCCCCTGGAACTTCACCTTCCTGTACACCGATCTGGAGGAGTTCCGCGAGGGCCTGGAAACCGTAAGTCTCACCTACTACCACGGCCCCCTATGGGTGCAGGCTGCCGTCCTTCCCCTGTTCCACGCCAATCAGTACCCCCTGGCGCCGATGGTCCTTCCCTCTCCCATCCCCATCGTGGTCCGGCCGGATACCCAGGTGGTGCCCAGCGCCTCCCTCAAGAACAGTGGCGGTCTCCTGCGGCTGGGCGGAACCCTTGGGCCCGTGGACTTTCAGGCCTTCGTGTACCGGGGCTACGACCCCGATTTCAACCTGCGGAGCCGGTGGGATTTCAATGCCCTTTCCCTCTTTCCCGTGTACCACCGCACCACCTTTTACGGGGGGAACGGGGTGTGGATCCACGGGAGACAGGCCTTTCACCTGGACTTCGCGTACCGGGAGGAACCCCGGGCCTCTTCAGAGGACCTCGTGAAGGGTGCCCAGGCCTATGGCCTCGTGGGCATGGAAACGACCCGCTGGGACGACCGGCTGTCCGTGGGGGTGGACCTGGTGTACCGCAGGACCTGGCCCTCGGAAACCACGGCGGAGGGAATGCAGGGCGACCTGGCCCGATCGTTGTTCTTTGAGGAACCCGACGGCAACTGGTCCGTGGCCTACCGGCTCCAGTGGCAGGATGCCAGGGACCTCTGGAACCTGCAGGTGATGGGCATCTACGACCTGACCCATGGCGAGGCCTTCACCCTGCCCACCCTGCATTACAGCCTGGCCGACGGTGTGCACCTGCGGCTGGGGGCCCTGCTGAGCGGCACCCGGGGCAAGAGCCCCTTCACCCAGATGGGCAAACACCTGGGTAACCTGGCCTTCACCGAAGTCCGGTGGAGTTTTTGAGGAACGGCTACAGGTGAGCACCAAAGGCCCGATGTGCCATTGGAGTTCCGTCTCCAGGATGGGCGCTGCAGAGCCCCTCTCCCCTTGCGTCCCAGAGAGCCGCCGGGTATATTTTGGGTGAAGGGGGGTGAGAGGATGAAAAGGTGGTTCTCCATGGAATGGAGCCATGTCCACAGGCATAAGGATGGGACCTGGGGTCGGGATTCCATCCTCAGGGATCCGGCCGGAAGGTCGCGGGCGCGGGTGGAAGCGGAGGACTTCAAAACCGTGATTGAAAAGATTCGCCTGGCGGAAGGCGAGGTGTACCTGGAAAAGACACTGACGGGGAGAGTCATCGGGGGATGGTTCCACCCGGATCCAGAAAAGTAAATCAGGCAATCTGCGGTTCCGGGCTTGGGATGGGGTGATCCCAGCAGTGGAGAAAAAGATGGGCGGGGCGGGCCCGTGCGGGCCCGCCCCGCCCCAAGGGTTGTCCTGGTTCTACCGTAACACCACGATCTTGCGGATCAGTGACCGGTCGGCCGTCTGGAGTTTCAGGAAGTACACGCCGGAGTGGACCGTGGGGGTCCAGGTGAGTTCGTGGTGTCCGGCGGGCAGGGTCCGCTGCAGGAGCCGCTCCACGCGCCGGCCGCTCGCATCGTAGAGGTCCAGGGTCACCTGGCCTGCCCGGGGCAGGGTGAAGGCCAGGGTGGTCGTCCGTCGAACCAGGGAGGGCGGGGCAAAGGAAAGCTGGGTGGTGGCTCCGGCACCCTCCTCCACATCGGTGATCACCCCGAAGAACTCCAGCATCCGTCGGACCAGTTCGGCCACCGTGTTCTGGCCGTTGTCCTGCAGGCCGCCCAGCTCAAAGGACAGGCCGATGGTGCGATAGTCCGTGTTGTTGCCCAGGTCGTGCACATAGGCGATGCCACAATCGTAGGCGGGGCTACTGTTCTGGAAGATCGTGAAGGCTGCAGGATCTGCAGGTTCCAGGTGGTCCACCCAGGAGTTCTCACCGCCATACGGGAAGGAGAAGCCCTCGGTGAAGGTGCCGTCTACGCCCAGCACGGTGCCCAGGTCTCCGGTGCCGTCCTCCAGCGGGTTGATGCCAAAGTAAGGGGAGAAATCAAAGGCGCCGGTGCCTGGATCGTAGTACCATACATCACCGCCCTCCAGGTACACGCGACCGCCGTTCTGGAGGTAGTTCACAATGGCGTCGGCCTCCGGGCCCGGCGGGATCCGTTCGTTGTTGGAGAACATACCCACGAAGATCCACAGGCTCTTGAAGTTGTTGAGGTCGGTGAGGTACTCGGTGAGGTTCGTGGTGTAGAAGCCATAGAGGCCCATGTCTTCAAAGATCTGTTGCAACACCGGACCGGTGATCGGGGTGGGATCCAGATCCCAGATGAGGAAATCGCCGCCGCGGGCCGCCGTCAGGTTCACCTGGTAGGTGTCCACCCGGGCATCGCTGCTGATCACGAGGTACAGGGTGAAGGGATGGCCCATGGGGGTCTCCGGCGCCAGGGTGAAGGTCATGGGGTCCGTTAAGTTGTTGGCGGTGCCACCGTTGGGAGGCACGGTACCGATGTCCGAGGTGCCATCCACCACGGTGACATAGGCGTCGTCGGTGAACAGGGTGCCGATGACGCCGGTGGCGGGCTCAGTGCCGATGTTCTGCAGTTCAAACCAAAGATAGGCGCCCTCGCCGGGCTCCACCACACCGTTCCCGTCGCCCTGGAAGGTGTCGGCCACGGTGGTACCCACCAGGCTCATGTGGACCCCCTCCAGGGGCACATCCTTCTGGACCGCAATGTCATCCAGGTACCAGCCGTCGCGGGTGACCGAAGCGTCCGAAAGGAACCGGAACCGCAGGCGGATCGCCTGGCCGGCGTAGTCGTTCAGGGACAGGGTCTCGGCCTCCATGCCGTTGGAGTTCCCGGTATAGGAGGCCAGGTTTTCCCAGGTGGCGCCGTCATCCGTGGACACCTGGACATAGCCGTAGTCGTAGCCGCTCTCAATCTCGTACTGGTGCCAGAAGAGGAGTCGGGCGTAGCAGGCCTCCGTGAGGTCCAGCACCTGGTTCCACAGGGCGTAGCCGTCCTCGTTGTTGCCGTATTCGCCGCCAGGAGCGTTGGACAGGGAATGGGTGGGCGAATGATAGTTAACGGTGGCCAGGCCCCAGTTGCTGCTGCCGCCTACGGTCCAGTTGCCGAGGCCGTTCTCAAAGGTCTCCAGGTACCAGGTGACATAGGCCGGGGTGCCTATGGCGAACACCAGGG
>CAZXAO010000045.1:0-6649 GCA_964638465.1 uncultured bacterium
TGGATTGATTAATTCTGTCGGCTCCAGCCATCTACCGCATTTTTCACATTGGTCGCCTCTCGCATGTTCATATCCACAGTAGGGGCATGTCCCAACTACATATCTATCCGGGAGGAATCTTTTACAATGTGGACAATAAAGCTGTTCAAGTTCCTTTTTATAGATATATCCTCTTTCATAGACCCTTAGAAAAAAGTTTTGAGAGTTAAGATGATGCAGAGTTTTCGATGTTCTGGAGAAATTGTCAAAATCTATACCGAGCCGCTGAAATCCTCTCTTTATCTCTTTGTAATAGATATCCACGATCTCTTCGGGTGATTTACCGGCCTTTTCAGCAGTTATTGTGATGGCAACCCCGTGTTCGTCAGTACCGCATATATGGATCACATCATCTCCATTCAGTTTTTTATATCTTGTGTATATATCGGCCGGCAGATATGCGCCGGCTATGTGGCCAATATGCAAAGGGCCGTTAGCATAAGGTAGCGCACTTGTTACAAGAACTTTTTTTCTCATGAATACCTCCTGATGGGTGTTTCATTTTATTGAAATTACAATTGAATTCAATAGTGTGAATTACTGTAGATAATATGTAACGAAACCCCAGGGAGCGGGGACAGACTCCCTGGGGCAGGAGGGGGTGGTTGGATGGGGATGGTGCTTAATTTTTAAGGCCTCGCTCCCGAGTTGTCAACCCCCCTTCCGAATCGCACCAGGGTCCACCCTGCCCACCCGGAAAGCCCTTCCCCCGCCGTATCCTTAAATCCCAACAAGGAGGCGGAGACCATGATGAAGGAACGGGTGCACACCGACGGGGCCCCAAAGGCCATCGGCCCCTATAGCCAGGCCGTGGATACCGGCGATTGGGTGTTCCTTTCCGGCCAGATCGGGCTGGACCCGAACACCGGTCAGATGGCCCCGGACCTGGAAAGCCAGACCCACCAGGTGATGAAAAACCTGAAGGCCGTGCTGGAAGCCGCCAACCTGGACTTCCACCATGTGGTGAAGACCACCATCTACCTCGTAGACCTGCAAGACTTCCAGACGGTGAACGAGATCTATGCCTCTTACCTGGAGGAACCCTATCCTGCCCGGGCCACGGTCCAGGTGGCAGCGCTGCCCCTCGGTGCCCGGGTGGAGATTGAGATGATCGCCAAACGGTGTTGAGCATGGGCCAGGAGGATCGGGCCATCCTGCTCCTGCGCCTGGGGGAACTGACCCTCAAGAGCAAGCGCGTTCGGCAGCGTTTTACCCTGCAACTGCTCCAGAACCTTAAGGCGGCTTTAGAGGCCGAGGAGATCTCCGGGTATCGGATCCGCAACGAGTGGAGCCGCCTCTTCGTGGAGGTGCCCGAAGGACACCAGCAGGCCGCCCAGGAGGTGCTGCAGCGGGTCTTTGGCATCGCTTCGCTCTCCCCGGTGCAGGTGATGTACTTTCGCCACCTGAGGGACCTGGAAGCCTTCGCCGAACAGGCCTATGCCCTGTTGGTGGACGGCCGTACCTTCGCCGTCCGCGTGAAACGCGTGGGACGCCACCCTTTCCGCTCCATTGATGTGGAACGCCTGGTGGGGGGACGCCTGGCCCGCTACGGCACCGTGGATCTGGAAAACCCCGAAGTGCTCGTGGAAATTGAGATCCGCGAACACCAGGCCTTCTTTTTCGTGGAACGCATCCCGGGCCCCGGGGGCCTGCCCCTGGGCACCGAGGGGAAAGCCCTGGCCCTGGTGTCCGGCGGTTTTGATTCCGCGGTGGCCTCCTGGCTGATGATGAAACGAGGAGTGGCCCTGGATTTCGTCCTCTTCAACCTGGGCGGTCCCCTGCACCTGAAGGGTACCCTGGATGTGGTCCAGACCCTGTGCCGCCGATGGTGCTACGGCACCGACCCCAGGTTTCACGAGGTGGACTTCCGCGCAGTGGTCCAGGATCTGCACCGTCAGGTGAAGGAAAACTACTGGAATCTGATCCTCAAACGCCTGATGTACCGCGCTGCTGCCCGTCTGGCCCATCAGATCGGCGTGCCCGCCGTGGTCACCGGCGAGAGCATCGGCCAGGTCTCCTCCCAGACCTTCGTGAACCTGACGGTGCTGGAAGAGGCCGCCGAGGTGCCGGTGTTTCGGCCTCTCCTGACCTACGACAAACAGGAGATCATTGACCTTGCTCGCAGGATCGGCACCTACGAGGTGAGCGCGGCCGTGGCCGAATACTGCCAACTGGTGGCCCGCCACCCCGTAACCCGGGCAAACCGGGAACGGGTGCGGGAACTGGAACAACGCCTGAACCCTCACCTCCTGGAACAGGCCGTGGACCAGCGACGGAGCTTCCGGCTGGCCGAGGCTCCCCGGGAGGTCCTGGGAGATGTAGAAGTGAACACCCTCCCCGAGGGGGCCCGGATCCTGGACGTCCGGCAGCGTCCGGATCCCCCGATTCCGGCGGCCCAATGGATCCCGGCCCACCGGGTGCTGGAGGCCACCGACACCCTGGACCCCTCGGTCCCCTATGTGCTGGTCTGCGAGAGCGGATACCGGAGCTTTGAGGTGGCCCAGGCCCTACGAAAACGCGGGTTCCAGGCCTACTCCCTGCGTGGAGGTGCCCGGTGGCTCCTGAAGCACATGTCGTCGGCGTAGACGCAGGGGGCAGCAAGACCGAGTGGCGCTGGCTCTCGCCCCACGGGCTGACCCTGGGAACCGGCCGGCTGGAGGGGTTTAACCTCCAGACCACCGCCCTGGAACCCTGGGCCCAATCCCTGAGGGACGCCCTGGAAACCTTCCGACAACAACATCGTCTGCCCCAACCCGCCCTGGTGGCCCTCGGGGCCGCCGGCGTGTATACCCCCAAGGAACGACATCGGGTCCGCCAGGTCCTCCAGGAAATCCTGGGTGTGCCGGTGGAGGTCCTGGCGGATGTGGAAATCGCCTACTACGCCGCCCACGGTCATCAACCCGGCCTGCTCCTGATTGCCGGAACCGGGTCCATCGCCCTGGCCCGCACCGATCGGGGCGAAGAGGTCCGAGCAGGCGGCTACGGTCTGCTCCTGGACGACGAGGGCTCCGGGGCCTGGATCGGCCTGCGCGCTATGCAGGCCGCCCTCCAGGCCTACGACGGCCGGGGGCCTGAAACCCGCCTCGTGGACCTCTGGCTCCAGCACCAGACCCCCCGGGACCTGGCCCTGGCCTATGGCAGGGCATCGCCAGGCGAGTTTGCCCGGTGGTTCCCCCGGATCATGGCCCTGGCCGACGAAGACCCCGTGGCCCGGGACATCGTGAACCAGGCCCAGGAGGCTCTCCTGCGTCTGGTCCAGGCTCTGGCCCACCGATTTCACGAACCGCCCCGCACCTTCGTGTTTACGGGGGGTCTGTTCCGGCACACCGGCTTCCTCCGCCTGTTTCTGGACCGGGCCCGGGCTCAGGGCTGGCACCCCCGGCCCCTGGACCACCCACCCTCCTGGGGTGCCGCCCGGTACGCCCGGGATCGCCTGGCGGCAGCCCCGCCGACCCCCTAAATCCCGAAAACCCCGTATAATTTCCCATCAAATGAAACGCGAATTCCAGTCCCTCCTTGAACTCCAGGAACTTGACCTTGAACTGGATCGCCTGCAACGGCGGAAACAGGAGATCCCCCGGGAGGTTCAAAGGCTCAAGGAAAAGGTGGAAGCCCTCCAGAAGGAAAAGGCCCAGCTGGTGGAAACCCTGCGGGAACGCCAGCTGCTCATCCGAAAACTGGAAAAGGAAACCCTGGCGGCCGAAGAACTCCTGCAGAAGCACCAGACAGACCTTCTGAAACTCAAGGACAACAAGGAATACCAGGCCAAACTCCACGAAATTGACCTGCAGAAACAGCGGATCCGGGAACTGGAGGATCGCACCCTGGAGGTCATGGAAGAGGTGGAACTCCTGGAACAAGAGATGCCCGAAAAACAACGGGACCTGGAACAGAAGATCCGAACCCTTGTGGAAGAAATGGAAGCCCTGGAGCAGGAGCTCCAGGGACTGGGCGACCGGCTGATGGAGGTGACCTCCCGGCGAGAGGCCTATCGGACCCGGGTACCGGCCCCGCTACTCAAACAGTATGAACGACTCCGGCAGACCGTGGGGGGACGGGTGGTGGTCCCGGTGCGGAACCACACCTGCACCGGGTGCAACGCCGAGTTGCCGGTGCAGGTGGTGATCAACCTCAAGGTCTCCCAGGAACTGGGCCACTGTGAGAACTGCGGCCGGTTCATCTATGTGGAAGACTGAGGAGCCGGTGGCCATCCACATTGATGGCGCCTCCAGCGGCAACCCCGGGCCTGCAGGCGCCGGGATCCTGATCCGCGACGCCCGGGGCCGGCTTCTGCGTCAGGAGGCCCTGCCCCTGGGCACCGCCACCAACAACCAGGCCGAATACCTGGCCCTGCTCCTGGCCCTCCGCCACCTGGTGGCCCTTGGAAACCCCCGGGCGGTGCTCTATACCGACTCGGAACTCCTGTATAATCAACTGACCGGACGGTATCGGGTGCGGGCGGAGAATCTGCGTCCCCTTCATCTTCTGGCCACGGCCTACCTGAAAACCCTGAAGGTGGAAGTTCGCTGGGTGCCCCGGGAGGAAAACCGGGAGGCCGACCGCCTGGCCCGGGCTGCCCTCCGGAAAAAAGGAGGTCGTCGTCCATGGAACGCTTCACCGTAGAACAACTCTGGAAACGAACACCCAACAAGTACGAGGCGATCGTGGTGGCCGCCCTGGAGGCCCGCCGGCTGGCCCGCTGGGCCCGGGAACACGGGTTCAAACTGCCCGAGAAACCCACCCTTATGGCTCTCCGCCGCTTCATTGAAGGCAAGGTAGCGTACGAGTTCGCGGAAGAAGAGGAATAACGCCTCCGTGAAGCTTCTGCTCGGGGTCACCGGAAGCATCGCAGCGTACAAGTCGGCCCTCCTGGCCCGATGGCTCGTCAAACAGGGGCACCGGGTACGGACCTTGCTGACCCCCGCAGCCGAACGCTTCGTGGGCCCTGTGACCTTCACCTCCCTGACCGGTACTCCGGCCTATACGGATCGTGATTTCTGGCATCCCTCAGGTCAGATCCTGCATGTGGACCTGGCCCGATGGGCCGACCTCGTGGTGGTGGCCCCAGCCTCGTACAACACCCTGGGAAAGTGGGCCCACGGCATCGCTGACAACGCCCTGATGGCCCTTCTGGCCATGATCCGGAAACCCGTGGTGGTGGCCCCGGCCATGCACGGGGAGATGTACGAAACCCTCAAGGACCTGGGGATCCTGCCCCGGCTGGAGGGGCTTGGGGCCGTGTTCGTAGGGCCCGAGACCGGTCCTCTGGCCTCTGGCGACGAGGGTCCCGGCCGCATGAGCGAGCCCGAAGCCATCGCCCGGGAGGTCCAGCACCTGCTTCAGACCATGAACCGCCTGCAGGGCCGCCGGGTCCTGGTGGTCTACGGCCGGACCGAGGAAGACCTGGACCGCGTGCGGGTGATCACCAACCGCTCCTCCGGCCGCATGGGCGTGGCCCTGGTGCGCTGGGCCCTGCGGTTTGGCGCCCGGGTCAGGTCCATCGTTGGAGAGACCGCCGTTGATCCCCCCAGGACGCCGGACTTCGCCCGGGTCCGAACCACCCGAGAGATGCGGGAAGTCCTGAACCGCTGGGCTCCTGAGGCCGACATCGTGATCATGGCGGCCGCCGTGAGCGACTTCCGGCCAGCCCGACCTTCCTCCCACAAGATCCCCCGTACCCGGGGGCCCCAGCAGGTCCTCCTGGAACCCACCGAGGATCTACTGGCCCAGATGCCCCGCCGCCCCGGCCAGGTGGTGGTGGCCTTTGCACTGGAAGAACCCGAACATCTGGAGACCCGCGGACGCGAGAAACAGGAGCAGAAGGGGGCCACCCTCCTGGTGGCCAATCCGCCCGAGGCCATGGGGGCTGAGACCACCCGCGGCCTGCTCTTCACCCCCACAGAACGCATCCCCTTTGAGGGCTGGAGCAAACACCGCCTGGCCCGGGAGATCCTCCAGAAGGCCACGGAGTTCCTGGCGTGAGCCGTAAACGCTTCTGGCACCTCCTCTACCTGGAATCCCTGGGAATGGACGAGGTGGTGTTGCCCGAGGGGACCCGCACCAAGGCCGAGGCTCTGGAGGAAATTCGCCGCCAGGTGCTACGATGCACCCGCTGCGACCTCCATCGCACCAAAACCCAGTATGTGTTCGGCTCGGGCAATCCTTACGCCGACCTGATGTTCGTGGGCGAAGCCCCAGGGGCCGAAGAGGACAAGAAGGGCAAACCCTTCGTGGGACGAGCAGGCCAGCTCCTGGATCGACTCCTGGCCGAGGTGGGCCTGAACCGGGAAACCGACCTGTACATCACCAATGTCCTCAAGTGTCGCCCTCCCCGGAACCGGGATCCCGAGCCCGGGGAGATCCAGGCGTGCTTCCCTTACCTCAAGGCCCAGATCCGGATCCTTCAGCCCCGGCTGCTCGTGGCCCTGGGTCGGTACGCCGCCTGGACCCTTTACGGGATGAACAAGAAGATGAGCCTCCTCCGGATGGAGGTCCAGCAGAGCAAGTTTGGCATCCCCCTGGTGGTGACCTATCACCCGGCTGCGGCCCTCCGCCGGGAATCCCTCACCGAGGAGATGCGCCGCGACCTCCGCCTGGCGGTGGAAACCCT
>CAZXAO010000045.1:6749-10579 GCA_964638465.1 uncultured bacterium
GGGAATCCCTCACCGAGGAGATGCGCCGCGACCTCCGCCTGGCGGTGGAAACCCTCCACCGCTTGCGAGGCTCTTGAGAAAACCCCCTCTCGACTTCCAGTAGGTGCCCTTCTTTACCCCCAAGCCCTTTAAGAAATCACCACACCAATTCGGGTGGAACTCGTGATTCCTTGTCCCGGCCTTTCTGGCTGAGCTCCTTGCAAAGAGGCCCGGGGTACCGGACAATAAACCTGACTAAAGCGGTCCCTTTTGCGGCAAAGTACTATGACAGGGGTATGGAAAACAGGAGGTCACCGATGTGGACCCTGGTGCTGTGGACCGTTTTGGCCTTTCCCGGTGTACCCTCTCTCCTCTCAGAGGATCTGGGACTTTCGGTCCCCGCTACGGTGCCCGTGGAACCCCTCCGTCCCTCCACTCCCCTCAGCCAGGATTCCCTGGACCTGGACGGCAAGGCCACCTGGCCCTGGGGCATGGCCGATGGTCTCGCATTAGACACCAGCCGAAACCTTGCCTTCCTCGCCGTCGGCCGAAAACTCCTGGTCCTGGAGGTCTCGGATCCCACGGCCGTAGACACCCTGGCCACCCTGCCCCTCCACGATGTGGCCCGGGCCGTGGTCTACGACCCCAACCGGTATCTCCTTTATGTGGCCAACGAGTACGACGGCCGCGTGGACCTCTGGAAGGTGGCCAATCCGCAGCATCCCGAGTTCCTCTCCTCCCAGGTGGTGGGCGTCCACCTCAAAGCGATGAAACTCCGGAACGATACCCTCTTCTGCCTTACCCGGTGGAGCCCCCACCTGGACCTCTACCGACTGGACCTTTCGTCCTCACCCCCTGTGCTCCAGCCCTTGACCTCCGTATCCCTGGTGGGGCCGGTGTGGCCCATGGGCCTGGAGCTGGCAGGCGCTCTGGCCTATGTGGCCGCCGGACCCGCCGGGCTCCAGGTGGTGGATCTCACCACTGCCTCCGTGGTGGGCCTCTATGCACCCCCGGGCGGGGATTGGTTCTGGGATGTGGAGGTGCAGGGCCTCTATGCATACACAGCCAGCGACAGCGGCCTGCGGGTCCTGGACCTCACCAACCCCGCGGTCCCCACCCTTGTGGCCCAGTTGAGGTTTGCCGGCCCCGGGGGCAAACCGGCCCGTAGCGTGGACCTGGTCCTGGACGACACCACGCTCTACCTGATCACCCAGCAGTACTGGGCCCCCTACGGGACCATGCTTCGGGTGGTGAACATCAGCACCCCGACGGCCCCCTTCGTGGTGGCGGCCGACCTGCGGGTCCACCGGTGGAACACCCAGATGGCCCTGGATCCGGGTCGTCATCGCCTCTACCTTACCCTGGCCCATCGGGGTGGCCTGGAAATCTGGGAGGTTTCTGCCCCCTCTGCCCCCGCCTGGCTCGGGGAGTTCACCCTGGAGAAGGCGGGCTTTTTCGGCCCCATGGCCTTCTTCGGGAACTATGGCTACCTCAGCGTGGGTTTCCCGGGGATCGCCGTGGTGGACTTCACGAACCCCACGGATCCCCAATGGATCCGACTGCTGCCCACCCCCTGGGGTGACCCGGGCATCCCCGCCGTAGATCCCGTGAACCAGACCCTACATGTGGCCACCCTGGAAGGCACCTACCTGGTGTACGACCTGGCCTCAGACCCGGTGAATCCCCCCAAACTCGTTGACCGTGCCTTTCCCCAGTTCAACTTCACCGATCTCCAGGTGGTTCCGGACCCGTTGCACGCCCGAACCCTGGCCTATCTTACGGATGTGGACTCCGGGTTCGTGGTGCTGTCCCTTTCCGGCTCTTCGCTCCAGCGGTTAAGCTCTCTGGATCTTCCGGCCTACGGTCGTGCTGTCCGGGTGTTCAACTCCTTTGCCTATGTGGCCAACGATGTGAACGGTTTACAGGTGATAGACATCGCCGATCCGGCGAATCCCGTGGTGGTGGGCCACTTTTCCCGGCCCTCCTATCCCTACTTCGCCCTCTGGGATGTGGACGGGGATGACCACTTCGTTTTCCTGGCCTACTACGACTCCCTGCTGGTGGTGGATGTCACCACGCCCAGTGCCCCGGTCCGGGTGACCGGAGCCCCGGCGGCCAACAGCCGGGTGCTGGGGGTCACCCTGGCAGGGGGCAAACTGCTGGTGGCCAACTACGGCGAGGGCGTGCGCCTGTGGAACCCCTATCCCCTGACCCTGGTTG
This sequence comes from uncultured bacterium, assembly GCA_964638465.1. Classification (GTDB taxonomy): domain Bacteria; phylum Hydrothermota; class Hydrothermia; order WGAB01; family WGAB01; genus WGAB01. Next base: position 8,949 of record CAZXAO010000045.1, read on the forward strand.
GGTATAACTCCTGGCCCCATTATGCCCACCAGGTGTACCCGGTGCAGGAGGGAGCGTACCTGGTGGTGGCCGAGGGACCGGCCGGGTTCCATGTCCTCAAGCCCACCGGTGGAGCCGTGGCCATAGACGAACGGCTGGAAAGCCCCGCGAGGTTGCCCTTCCGGTTCCTCGGCAACCGGATCGTCGCCCCGGAACCCGGAACCCTCTGGCTCTACGATGCCACCGGAAGGCTCCGGTTCCGGGCCGTTTTCACCCCCGGAACGACCTCCCCGCTGGTCCCCCTCCCTGCCGGGGTGTACCTGTGGCACTGGGCCCCTCAGGCAGGGAAGAGCCTCTGGGGCAAGGTGGTTCTCCTCCGGTAATCGGGCCTCTCCGGCAACCCTTTGGGTTGACTTCAGCAGGGGGCATGTATATGCTAATAGCCTCCAAAAGCCCATGATCCAACGCATGTCCAAAATTGAAATCCTGGGTGACCGGGATGTCCTTGTCCCGGTCACTCGTCTGCTATACGAACTGGGGGTCGCCCACCTGGAGGAGGCCCCGGTTTCCGAGCATCTCCAGCGTGAGGAGCCCTCCGAAGAGCAGCGAGAGCGCGAACGCACCGTCATCAACGCCCTCTCCCTGCTCCGGGAGATGGAAAAGGGACTGGGTCCTGTGGAGATCCTGGCCGAAGGCGTCCACCTGGAGGGTTCCCCGGAGCAGGAACTGGACACCCTGAAGGCGGAGTACGATCGGCTGGTCCACGCGCTCCACACCCTGGAGACGGAGTACCGTACCCTTCAGGATTACGCGCGCCTCCTGCGGGCCATGGAGCCCCTCCTGCAGCGGATTCAGGGCCAGAACCTGGAGATCCTGGGGGTGACTCTGCCGCGCTCTGAAGTGCGCCTCATTGACCTCATCCAGGAGACCCTGAAGGAGCGTGTTGGGGAGGGGAACTTTGAGATCCACCGGGCAGAGTTTGGTTCGGATCGGATCGTGGCCCTCTTGCTCCTGCCCCAGGAGCAGCTGGCATCCTTCCGGCAATACCTCCGGCAGGAGGGGTTGAACGAATTGGTGATGCCCGAGCGGTACCAGGATCAACCGCTGCCCCGGGTGCTCCAGGGCATTGAGGCCGACCTGGCCCGGCTGCCCGGAGAGATCCAGAAGGCGAGGGAAGCCCTGGAGGCCTTCAAGCGGGCCCATCTGGATCGGATCCGGGCGCTCAAGACCTACTTCCAGGACCAGTACCACCTCCTCCGGGCGGTGCGCTCTTACCCCACGCTCTCCCGGTTGCTCTTCTTCCTTCGGGCCTGGGTTCCGGCGAAGGAGGCCCAGGGGATCGTGCAGCGTCTGCGGGAGGCCTTTGGTCGTCAGGTGCATGTGGAGGTCTTTGAGCCCGCCAAGCACGAGTATCCCCGGGTGCCCGTCCAACTGGAAAATCCAGGAATTCTGCGGCCGTTTCAGGCCCTATTGTCCATTTTCACGCCCCCCATCTACGGGACGATTGACCCCACGCCCTTCCTGTACCTCTTCTTCCCCTTCTTCTTCGGGTTCATGCTGGGGGACATGGGGTACGGACTGGTGGGCACCCTGCTCTTTGGCTTCCTGTGGCTGAAAAGCAAACCCGGCAGTTTCCTGCGGGGCATCGCCAG
>CAZXAO010000046.1:0-10511 GCA_964638465.1 uncultured bacterium
CACGCGGGTGTGGTCCTGGGTGAGCAGTGTGGGAACGGGATCAAACTTGGCGGAGAAGTCGAACAGGGTAAAGTAGGTGTTGGGCCCTCGTCGGGCAGCCTCGCGGGTGACATCCACATCCGAGTGCTCGTACAGGAGGGGATCGGTGTAGATCCGAAAATTCTGGAAGGCCAGGGTTCGGGTGAAGTCCAGTTTTTCCTGAGCCTGGGGGTCCGGCGGGTCCCCGTCGTAGGGGACATCCACGATGTCCACCGGTCCTGCGGCCAGGGCGATATCCAGGGTAATGGGAGCCGAACACATGGCAAAGAGGAACCCCCCTCGTTGAACGAAATCACGAATCTTCTCGGCCACCGCATGCTTCAACTGCCACACCTTCTGGAAGCCCAGTTCGTGGGCCAGCCGGGTGGATACCTCAACCTGACGCTGGTACCACTCGGTATTCCGGTATGAGGCATAGAACTTGCCGAATTGTCCGGTGAAGTCCTCGTGGTGCAGGTGCAGCCAGTCATACTCGTCCAGTTTTCCCTCCAGGATTTCCCGGTCGTAGATCCGGTCAAAGGGAATGTGGGCGTAGGTCAGGGCCAGGGTGACGGCATCGTCCCAGGGTTCTGCATAGGGGGGGATGTACACCGCCACCCGGGGGGCCTTTTCCAGCACCACGCGATTCATGTTGGCCTCGCGGATCTCCTGATAGATCTGCTGCACCTGGCTGGCCCCCAGGGGCTCCAGGGTGACCCCCAGGACCCGGGCATAGGCTTCCAGGTCGGGCGAAGCCTGGATCAGGAAACTGCCCCCGCGGTAATTCAGGAGCCACTCCGTTTCCAGACCGAGTTCCAGGGCGTGGTAGGCCACCCCGTAGGCCCGCAGGTGGTCGGCCTGTCGGGAGTCCATGGGCACGAGGACATAGGTCTGGGACCAGGTGGTGCCTCCCAGAACCAGGAGGCCGAAAACTGCGAAAAGCCGCTTCATTTCGCCCCTTATAATACTCGGAAGTTGGCGGCCTTTGCAAGAAACCGATCACATCAAGACAAGGAGGCCACGATGGACAAGGTCAGAGTGCTCATCCTCGGTGCTGCCGGTCGGGATTTTCACAACTTCAATGTGTTTTTCCGCAGCAACCCTCAGTTTGAGGTGGTGGGTTTTACAGCCACCCAGATCCCCGACATTGAGGGTCGGCTTTATCCACCAGAGTTGGCCGGCGACCTCTATCCCCAGGGCATTCCCATTTTTGCGGAGGAAGACCTGGAATCCCTGATCCGGGAGAAGGATGTGGACCTGGTGGTCTTTGCGTACTCCGATGTTTCCCACGAGCATGTGATGCACCTGGCATCCCGGAGCCTGGCGGCCGGCGCCGACTACATGCTCCTGGGGGCCCGACACACCATGCTGGAGTCCTCCCGACCTGTGATTGCCATCGGGGCCGTACGCACCGGCTGCGGCAAGAGCCAGACCACCCGTCGGGTGGCTGAAATCCTCAAAGCCCACGGCCTGAAAACTGTGGTGGTGCGGCACCCCATGCCCTACGGCGATTTGCGACAACAGGTGGTCCAGCGCTTCGCCACCTTTGAGGACCTGGACCGGTACCACTGCACCATTGAAGAACGAGAGGAGTACGAACCCCACCTGAGGCGAGGCAATGTGGTGTACGCCGGGGTGGACTACGAACGGATCCTTCGGGAGGCGGAAAAGGAGGCGGACATCATCCTCTGGGATGGGGGCAACAACGACATGCCCTTCTATCGGCCGGACCTTTTCATCGTGGTGGCGGACCCCCATCGGCCCGGCCATGAGCTCACCTATCACCCCGGGGAAACGAACCTCCGCCTGGCGGATGTGGTGGTCATCAACAAGATTGACACGGCCTACCCCGAGGGGGTGGAGGAGGTGCGGGACCATGTCCGGGCCGTGAACCCGGAGGCCGTGATCGTGGAAGCAGCCTCGCCGGTGTTCGTGGAGGATCCCGAGAAGATCCGGGGCAGGCGCGTGGTAGTCGTGGAAGATGGGCCCACCACCACCCACGGCGAAATGGGCTATGGCGCCGGTGTGGTGGCCGCCCTGAAATACGGGGCCCGGGAACTGGTGGACCCCCGTCCCTACGCCGTGGGCTCCATCCGGGAGGCCTACGAGAAGTACGAACAATTGGAAAGCGTGCTGCCGGCCCTGGGCTACTCGGACCGTCAGCTCCAGGAACTGGAGGAGACGCTCAACGCCGTGGAGGCGGAAACCGTGGTGGTGGCTACCCCCATTGATCTGGGCCGAATCCTGAACCTCAACAAACCCTATGTGCGGGTCCGCTACGAACTCCAGGAGATCGGAACACCCACCCTGGAGGAACTGGTGGACCAGTTCCTGAAGGAAAAGGGACTGTACCGGAAGTGATGCCTCCCACCGGAGGCAGGAGGAATCCATGGCCTTCTTGTGGAGCCTGGTGCTCTGGGCCGGTGTACACCTGACGGTGTACGAGGCCAACCTGGCGGTGGTGGAGGAAACCCGCTCCTTCCCCCTGAAAGCCGGCCCCCAGACCCTGCGGCTTTCGGATCTGCCGCCTAACCTGGACCCCCAGACCGTTTCCCTGCACCTCCCGGGAGTTCGCCTCAGGGCTCTTCGATTCCATCGCCGGCTGGCCGAGCCCCAGCGGGTGCTGGATCTCTGGCGGGGGCAGAGGGTCACCCTGCTGCTCCGATCCGGAGAGGCCATCACCGGGACCCTCTGGTCCGCCGATCCTTCTGGCTATGTGGTGCAGACACGCCGGGGTGCGGTTGTGGTCCCACGGGATCCGGTGCTGCAGGTGGAAGGCCCGTGGCCCGAAGATTCTCTGGCCCAGACCCCCTTCCTGAAGTGCCTGGTGGAGGCTCCGAAGGAGGGCACTTATCCGGGCACGCTGCGGTACCACATCTCTGGCCTTTCCTGGCAGGTGCGGTACCGGGCCGACCTTCGGGACCACCGTCTGGACCTCCAGGGCACGGTTTGGCTCTCCAATCGCACAGAACATACCTACCGCAACGCCTCGCTGTTCGTGGTGTACGTCGAACTCCACCGGGTGACCCCCACCCCGATGTTTACTGCAGAGGCCCGCGGCGTCAAAGCACAGGCCCCCTCCCGGGAGCAGCCGGTGGCCGAGTATCACCTGTACCCCGTGCCGGGCACCCACACCCTGCCGGCCCAGAGCGACCTGCAGATTCCCCTGCTGGACGCCCATCACCTGCCCATGCACCAGGAGTACTGGTATCGCTACGGCACCCAGATTTCCTGGTGGCTGGTGTTCCAGGTGCCTGAACAACCCCTGCCGGCAGGCGTCGTGGCCGTCTACCAGGACCACGAAGGGCGGCCGGTGCTGGTGGGAGAGGACCAGATCCGCCATACCCCGGCGGGGGACACCCTGGCCCTCCGCCTCGGAACGGCCTTTGACCTGAGGGCCAGGGAGGAACGCGCGGCCGAAGAACGGGTGGGAGGCCACCTCTGGCGAACCACCTGGCACCTGCGCTTCTGGAACTTCAAGGGCGAGTCGGTAGAGATCCGGGTCCTTCGGGAGATGCCCCGGGGGGCTGAACTGGTGGACTCCCGACCGGTTTCCCCTGTGAAACAGTGGGCTCGACAACTGGAGTTCCGGGTGTCCGTGCCCGCCCGGGGCACGGCAGACCTCAGCTATACGCTCCAGTATCCCCGATAGAGAAAGGAGGAAGGCCATGACCCGTAAGGAGGCCCTGCGTCTGGTCCGACAGTACCTCAAGACCGAGAACCTGGTGAAGCATGTCCTGGCCACCGGGGCCTGTATGCGACGGCTGGCTCCCCGCTTCGGCGGTGACCCAGACCAGTGGGAACTCGCCGGTCTTCTGCACGACCTGGACTACGAACTCACGAAGGACGACTTTGACCGCCACGCCCGGGAAACGGTTCGGATCCTTCAGGAACAGGGGGTCCAGGACCCCGAGATCCTCAATGCCATCCTGGCCCACGCAGAGAAGAAGCCCCTGGAGACCCCCCTGGAGCGTGTCCTGTATGCCGTGGACCCCACCACGGGTTTCATCGTGGCGTGCGCCCTGATGCACCCGGAGAAGCGCCTGGCTGCTCTGGATCTGGGCTTTCTGAAACGACGCTTCAAGGAGAAACGCTTTGCCCGGGGGGCCAATCGGGACCAGATCCGAAGTATTGAAACCACCGGCCTGGACCTGGATACCTTCCTCCTGGAGTGCCTGGAGGCCATGAAAACCATCCATCTGGACCTGGGACTTTAGGACATGCCCGTGGAGGTTCAACCCCGAGAGGAACCTGCCGAGCCCCAACGCTGGGTGACGGTGAAGGTGGTTTATGGCCATGCAGAAGCCCTGATCGTGAAGGGCTACCTGGAAAGCCAGGGACTGCTCGTTAACCTGGACTACGAGGCCCTGGGGAAGATCTACGGGCTGACCGTGGACGGCCTGGGCCAGGTCCGGGTTCAGGTCCCGGAGGACCAGGTGGAAACGGCCCTGGAGCTCCTGGCTGAGGTAGAGGAGCCGTGAAACTGTACTTCACCCGCCGGGAGGTGGCCCGCATTGTAGGGGTTTCTCCGGAAACCCTGAAAACCTGGGAACGCTACCTCCCCCTGAAACTCCGGACCCGGGGTGGCCGAAAGGTGTACACCCGTCGGGACCTGGACCTGGTGCTCAGAGCCCGGCGTTTGATGACCGAACAGGGCGTACCCCTGAAGGACCTGGCGGCCCATCTCCAGGAGGAAGAACGGACGGATCGTAAGGCCCCTCCGGAAGTGGCGTTCCGTGAGGAAATCCAGGAGGGCCTGATGGACCTCCTTCACCAGGTCCGCCGTCTCCAGGAACGCATCCGACGGGTCCTCGGGGAAACATCGCCGGGGAAAGGAGACCCCGAATCATGAACCTCTGGAGTGCTGCGCTGTTGGGGGTGGTCCAGGGGATCACCGAGTTTTTACCCGTGTCCAGTTCCGGCCATCTGGTCTTGTTCCAGAGTTTGTTCCACTGGAACCCACCGGGGATCGGGCTGGAGATCACGGTGCACCTGGCCACGGCCCTGGCCGTGGTGATCGTCCTCTGGCGGCGCGTTCTGGACCTGTTTCAGTTCCAGGGTCCCTGGACCCGTTGGCCCCTGACTCTGGTGGTGGTGGCCACCCTTCCGGCGGCCATCGTGGGACTGCTGTTTGAACACCCCCTGGAGGCATACTTTGAACGGCCCGAGGTGCTCCCCTGGTTTTTCCTGCTGACCACGCTGCTACTCTGGTCGTCCAACCGCCGGAAGGGTGACCGGCCCGTGACCCTTGGGACGGCCTTCCTGATCGGCCTGGCCCAGGTGCTGGCCTTATTCCCCGGGGTTTCGCGATCCGGCACCACCATCACGGCGGCCCTGCTCCTGGGGGTGGCCCCGGGCGAGGCCTTTGCCTTTTCCTTCCTGATGCTCCTGCCGGCGGTGGCCGGGGCGGTGGTGCTTAAGGCAGCCGAAGGAGGCATCGTTCTGGGGCTACCGGAGATCCTGGCCTTTGGAACCGCCCTGATCACGGGTATCCTGGCCCTGTGGTGGCTGCGAGGGGTGGTGGTGGCCCGAAAACTCCATCTTTTTGGCTTCTACACCCTGCTCGTGGCGCTGTTCTGTGGGTGGTGGTTCTGGCTGGGATAGCAGGCACCGGGGACACTGAGCGACGGTTCCCTCCTTGCTTCCTCCACAGATTCCCGGTACGAGGGTCTGAATCCTCCTCCGGGGACTCGCAGAACCCTGTGGGCAGATCCCGTCTTCACGCTTGACACCGTCCGGGCGTCCCCGTTTAATGTAAGCGATTACTTTCCAGACCATGGAGCCGAGGAATTCTGCCTATGGCGATCAGAGATCCACGAGGGGGACGGACAGGGACGGCGGCCGGGTGTGCGGTTGGGTGTCCTCCCTCCGCGGGTCTCAAGGTTTCTGGGGTTTCAAACCTTGAAGGAGGTGCACAATGCACTGGTGGGACAAGTTGCTGTTGTTGCTGACGGGCTTAACCGCGATCTACATGCTGGTTCGTTTGAACCAGGCGGGTGACAAGCTGGTGAAGGGGGCCAAGGTGGCCTATGGGCTGTCCTTCGTGGTGTTGCTGGTGGCCGGCCTGCTCCTGATCTTCCTCGGGTACGGCATCCTGGGGTCGCCCTGGGTGGTGGTCGTCACGACTCTGATCCCCCTGGGGCTGGCCACGGGCCTGGTGTACGACCTGAAGCCCTCCCTGGGCACGGCGTACACCGTGTTCGCCGTGGTGGGCTTCCTTCTGATCGCCCTCGGGTACCTGAATCCCGGGATGCAGGGGCTGGGCCGGGTGATCCTGCCCATCGTCCACGGCATCGCAGGCCTGACCATTGTGCTGGTCCCCATTGTGGCCGTGACCCAGGCGCAGGCTCCTGCGGGCTTCGTGTGGGTCTCCGTGGGCGGCGTGCTCATCAGCCTGGGCGGGATGGCCCTGGCCTTCCTGAAGGCCGGGAAGCAGTTGTTGTTCTTCAGTGGCCCTGTGGTGTTCGCCATCCTGTCGCCCCTGCTGCTGGCGATGACCCTGGCGTACACCTGGGGCCTGGTGACCCGGATCGCAGCCAAGTAAGCGCGGGTTTTCTCCCTGCCCCTGCCAGGCCAGGGGCAAACCGAAACCAACGGAGGTTCTGCAATGAAGGGACTGGCGGCGCGTTTGCGCTACCTGTTCGGGACTTCACGGGGGCTCATCCTGGGCACGGTGGCCCTCATCGCCCTGGAAGCGGCGTTCATGGGGATGCTCTCCGGGCCCATGGCTGAGTGGGGGGTGAGGGAGTTCTGGATCAAACTCTGGGGGATGAAGCTGGAACCCCTGGAACGCGAAGGCCGCCTCATCTTTCTGTACCACACCTTTGCCATGGCCGTGGTGGCCCTGGAGGTGTTCATGCTCACGGCGGTGTACCGCATCAAGGAGTCCCACCGACTGATCATCCATCCCCTGATGACCGCTGGATTCCTCTCGGCCATGATCTTCGGCCTCCTCTTTGCCTACTGGGGCCACAACTGGGTGTTCCACGGCCTGTTCCTCTTTGGTCAGAGTCTCATCTTCTTTGGCGGGGTCTGGCTGGCTGTCGCCTTCTGGCCCTGGTCCAGGGACCACCGACTGCCAGCCGACGCCCCGTACCTCAAGACGTCAGGTGGCGTGGACATTGAAAAACTCGCCGTGTTTATCGCCATTGTGGCCACCCTGATCTCCGCCATCTACGGTGCCATCCCGGGGTCCAACTTCGGCCATGCCTTTCGGGTGTTCCTGTCCGAAGACATCATCCGGATTCCGTACCACACCCCGTACCAGCTGGCCATCGTGGGCCACCTGCACATCATGCTGGTGGACATCGCCGTAATGGCGGTCTTCATTGTGAGCCGCTGGGTGGACTTCAAGGGCCTGCTCCAGAAGCTGGCAGTGCCCCTGATGATCATCGGCACGGTGGTGATCAGTGTGGGGGCCTGGATGGTGGTGCCCTTCCGGCCCATCGCCCACCAGATCATCAATGTGGGGGCCGGCTTCCTGATGCTCGCCTCGTTGCTCCTGACCATCTTCGTGTGGCGTCGCCAGATAGAGGTGGGGCTTGCCCGAAAGGGGCTCAAGGCCTCCGAAGCCAGCCTGGGCCAGCGGATCAAGGCCCTGTTCCACGACCCCCTGCCCTGGGGCGCCACCTGGCAGATGATGTTTATGAACCTGGTGGTGACCGCCCCCGGGGTGTTCATGGCCATCAAACTGGAGTTCTTCCGCAGCATCCTCCTGCGGGAGGAGAAGATCGGTCTGGTGGGCCACTGGCACATCCTGGCCTTCATGATCGCCACGGTGCTCCTGCTCTACTACCTGGATGTGGCGGGTCTGAAGGGCAAAGCCCGCCAGATCTTCGGCTGGATCGTGATCCTGGGCTCGGATGTGGCCACCCTGGGGGCCAATGTCCTCATCATGAAGCGCCTCTGGGTGCCCGAGGTCCAGGAACAGCCCCTGGTGGCCCGCACCCTGCTGGTGATGGACATCAGCCTGTTCCTCTTCCTGACGGGCCTGGCCCTGTTCCTGCTCTGGCGCCTGGTGGACCTCTTTAAGCCCGAAGGTCGGTGGGTGGAGGAGTGGCGCACGCCCCACATCCCCGTGGTGTTTGAGGAGGAGCAGAAATGAATCGCAAGATGGCCGTTGCCGTGATCCTGGGAGGGGTGTTGCTGGCCGGCTGTGCCCCCCGGCCGGAGCCCCCGCAGTCGGTTCCCCGTGTGGATACCGGCGTGAACCCGGACGAGTGGGTTCGGGTGCCGGCAGGAGCGTTCCTGTTTGGTCTCCACAACGACCGTGTGGTGCTGGACTACGACTACGAGATCATGAAAACGCCGGTGACCAACGCCCAGTGGGCACGGTTCCTGAACCAGGCCCTGCACGATTCCACAGCCCGGAACCTGGTGAAGCTCACGGAAGAGGGCGTGATGGCCTACTACCCCGGGGAACCGTACCAGGGTGGCAAGCACGAGGAACGGATTGATGCCGGGTGGTACCTGGCGTACCCGCTCCATCGGCTGGGCCAGAAGGTGCACCTGGAAGGGGACTCCTTCGTGGTGCAAACCGGGTTTGAAAACCATCCGGCCACCTTCGTGACCTACTTCGGTGCGTGGGCCTACTGTCGGTACTACGGGTACCGGATCCCTACCGAGGCCGAGTGGGAGAAAGCAGCCCGGGGCACCGACGGCCGACCGTATCCCTGGGGTCATGAGATCTCGCCAGCCTATGCCAACTACTACAAGAGTCGGGATCCCTTTGAGCAGTACTGGGGTGGCCTGGGCGAGACTACGCCCGTAGGGTTCTACAACGGCCAAACGCACCTGGGTTTTGCCACGGAGAACGCCGTGAGCCCCTACGGCGCTTACGACATGGCCGGTAATGTCTGGGAGTGGGTGTCCGACGACATTGAAGAGACCCACCAGCGGATCCTGAAGGGCGGGAGTTTTGCCGACTACGAGATTGACTGTCGGTCTACCTGGCGGAACTTCGCACCGCCGGAGTTTTCGGGCCCTACGGTGGGCTTCCGGTGTGTGCGGGATGTCCCCCGGGATGAAGGGAACCAGGCGGACGAAGGATAAACAGCGGTTTTGCGGGGCGGCGCCCCGGCGCCGCCCCGCAAAACCCCATCAGGGGAATCCCATGTCATTCCTGTCCCGGAAACTGCGCAGCTACTGGCAACTCACCAAGAGCCTGCAGACCGGGCTCCTGGTGCTCACCGGCATCGCCGGGTTCTACAGTGTCCACACCCCGGGCCCCTGGACCCGGGTCCTGGGCCTGGTGGGCAGCCTGTACCTGACCATCATCGGCAGCACCGTGGTGAACATGTGGTACGACCGGGATATTGACGCCCGGATGTACCGCACCTGCTGGCGTCCCCTGCCCACCCATCGGGTGACCCCCACCGAAGCCCTGATCCTGGGCCTTCTGTTGTCCCTGCTGGGGTTGGGATGGGCCACCTGGCTTGCTCCCCTCTATGCCCTGGTGGTGTTCGCTGGATGGTTCTTTGATGTGGCGGTGTACACCCTGTGGCTGAAGCGACGCACCGCCTGGTCCATCCTGTGGGGCGGTGCCGCCGGGGGGATGCCCGTCCTGGCGGGCCGGGTGCTGGCCACCGGCCAGGTGGACCTGGTGGGGCTTCTCCTGGCCCTGGCGGTGCTCTTCTGGATCCCCACCCACATCGTGACCTTTGCCCTGCGGTACGACGAGGACTATCGCCGGGCCGGGGTGCCCACCATCCCCATCGTCTACGGCGCCCGGTTTGCCTATGCCATGATCGCGGTCTCCGCCGTACTGGCGGCCCTCACCATGATGGCGGCGGCCTGGCGAATCGGGGTCACAGCGGGTATCCTTCAGGTGCTGGTGGTGCTCTCGGTGGCCCTTACCCTGCTGGCCCTTACAAACGCTGCCCGGCCCACACCCCGCCGCAACTTCCTGCTCTTCAAGTTCGCCTCGCTCTATATGATGGGGAGCATGATCCTGCTGGCCCTGGGCTAAAGGATTCCAAGGAGTTGTCAAGAACAGGGGGGAATTAACAAAAAATTCTGTTCGCGTCTACAGTTCTTTTTAATCCATTCCACAAGCTCATCCCCGCAATTTTCTTCATGTTCTATTGGCACAATCCACAATGTTTCAGACAATAAACACCTAAGACGCCCTGATCTTTTAACTATGTCTCGAAATATATTACGAATAGATTTATCATTGGAAATTACAATGTTGTCAGACATGAGTGCTGCCTCTATGAGATGTAGATCCTTATTTACTGAATCTCGTGAGCTAAGGTTGAATTTGTCGTATATGCAATCTATAGCTTCCCTAATCTCCTGATTTCTGGGATCACTATGAGTTTCATTTAACCAACGAACTTTATTATGGGTTTGCATCCAATATAACCATATCATGGAGAAATTAGAAGCATGGTTTTTCCATTCTATTAAGAGTTCTTTTGTCATAACCACCTTATGACCGACATCTTTTATGGTATTTAGGATCCGTCTACATACTCGGGACCTAGTGCACT
>CAZXAO010000047.1:0-10508 GCA_964638465.1 uncultured bacterium
GACGCCCATGATGCTCGTGCTTTTGACCCTGGGCCTCCTGGCCTATCCGGATCCGCACCTTTTACCCCTGGTGCACCAGGGGCAGGTCCGGGCCTTCCAGGAGGACTTCGCAGGGGCCCGGCAGGCCTTCCAGGCCATCATCCAGCAGGCCCCCGGGGATCCCCTGGGCTACCTGCTCATGGCCGGCCTCTACGACCTGTACATGCTGGACTACTCGGTGAACGACAGCGAAGCCCGGTTCTTCCACTACGCCGACCTCTGCGAAGAGAAGGCCCGCCCCTGGCTTGAACAGCCGGACCCCCACCGCCAGGCCTGGGGCCACTTCTATCTGGGCGCCGCCGCCGCCTACAAGGCCATGCGCTTCGGCCGAAATCGCCAGTATCTGCCCGCCCTGAAGCACGCCTGGCGGGCCCTGCAACACCTGCAGGACGCCGTGGCCCTGGATTCCACCCTGTACGACGCCTACCTGGGCCTCGGCACCTACCACTACGCCCTCTCGGAGCTGCCCAAGTTCATCAAATGGATCCCCGGGATCGGCGACAAACGGGAACTGGGCCTCCGGGAGATCCGCCTGGCCGCCGAACGGGGCCTGCTGAGCCGCTACGCCGCCCGCGACGGCCTGGCCTGGGTCCTGGCCTACGACGCCAGACCCTACGAGGGCATCCAGATCGCCCGAAGCCTCGTGGAAGAGTTTCCCCATAGCCGCACCTTCCGCTGGACCCTGGCCTTCGCCTATTACCGGGCCGGCAAGTACCGCGATGCCCTGCGCACCTACCAGGAGATCCTCTACTACAGTCTGCCAGACCACCAGCCGTATCCGTACAACCTGGCCATCATCCTCTACTGGATGGCCAAGGCGAGCTTCAACCGGGGGCAGTACGCCACGGCCGACTACTACACCCGCGTTGCCGGTGACCTTTTACAACAGGACCCCCGAAGGGACCTGGTGGCGGACCTGGAGGGACGCCTCCAGTCCCTGCAAAAACGCATCCGCCGGCGGCTCCATCGCCGGCATCCATAGAGGGAAACAGCCATGCTGCTCGTTCCATGGCTCCTGATGCTCGGTCTTTTGGGCTCCCCCGCTCCCGGGGGGCGGAACACCGAGGCATTAAGGACCGCCCCTGAAGGGGCTCCGACGCCTTCCCCCACGACCGTGGTGCGGGATACCGGTTTCCTTCTGCCCCCTGGCGGACGGGCCGTGCTCGGGGTTCACCAGGTGGACCTGCCGGTCCAGCCCCCCCGATACCCGCTTTCTGGAGAGGTCCTGCGCTCCCTGCCCCCCGCCCTCCGACGCCCCCTTCAGGACAACCTGAACCGCCTGATGCTGGAATGGCCCCGATGCCAGGGTCTCCAGATGGGGCCCGGCGACACCCTCTGGCTCCTGAGGGAAGGCGCCCAGAGGTGGCAGGGATATCGGTGGCCGGACCTGGCGCCGGCCGGAGCCGGCCCACCGGCCCGGGTTCTGGCCTGGACCCGAACCCCCAGGGGCTCCTGGATCCTGGTGGACACCGCCGGCCGTCTGTGGCTAAGTCGCCGGCGCACGCTGCCGACGACCGGCACCCCCCTGCACCGGATCCCGAGCGCCCACAGCGTGGTGGCCACGGAGGCCGGCCTCTGGGTGGCCACCCGGGACAGCGTGTACCACCGGGGCCGCGGCCTTCTGGGCGTCCACTGGAAGGCCTCCGCCCCGGGCGGCTGGCTCCTGCCGCCCCTCCAGGGGACCCAGCCCGGCCTGCTGGACACCCTGGGACACCTCCGGGCGACCCCCGGGGGGCCGGTGATCACCCGGCTGCCCTCCGGCAGTTCCGCCGCAGGCTGGGCCGATTTGAACCAGGACGGCATCCCGGACCTGGTGTTCCTGTACGACCATCACCCCTGGTACCGCCGGGGCCTGCCGGACGGCGGCTTCCAGGCCCCGGATACCATGGTGCAGGTGTGGTTCCCGTTCCAGCGGGGATTCGCTCCCTCCCTGACCTTCGCCTCCCGCCGCCTCGGGTTCCTGGCCACCCCTGAGGGCCGGGTTTACCGCCTGGAGCGCCGCGGGACAACCTGGCACCTGGACTCCCTGCCCCTTCTGGATCTCCAGGAAAAACTGGGCCTCAGGGGGCTCCTGTATCCGGTAATCCGGTCCGCCCGGCTGGACGACGACACGCTGCCGGACTTCGTGGTGGGCCTGGCCGACGGCCGGGTGCTGGCCATCGCCTCCTCCGCGGATACCCCTCGGCTCCTGGGCCGGGTGGCGTCCTTCGCGGCTCCCGTCAAGATCGGCAAAACCTGGTACGCCGGCGACGCCCACGGCCACCTGATCCACCTGGCCACCGGCGACACCCTGCCCCTGGTTCCCCCGCCCGATTCAGGGTCTGTGTTTCCCGTTTGGGCCGACTTCACGGGCGATGGCCGCCCCGAACTGGTCATCGGACAGCAACGGGGCGGCGTGCGGGTGTGGCGGCCGGCGAAGGATTCCCTCTGGCACGAGGTGCCGGCCTACAGCCTCGCCACCCCGGAGATGGCCGTGCCCGCCGTGGTCTTCCTGAACGACGATGCGTTGCCCGACCTGGTCGTGGCCACCCTGGGCGGCCGCGTGTTCGCCTACGAGACTGTACGGCGGGACACCGGTATCCGCTTCGTGGAACGCCACTCCTGGCGGTTCCGACCCCAGCGGTCGGCGCGCAGCCTGGCAGCATACCTGCGCCACTCCTACCTGGATCCCGCCGGCTGGGCACTCCAGGTCCAGGCGGATACCCTGTGGTCCTACGCCCGCCTCCTGGAACACACGCCCCGGCCCCTCCTGGACGAGGTGGCCTTCAGCCTGGCCCACACCCCACCGGAGATCCTACGGGTCCTCGCCCGACTCCACCAGGAGGACCTCTTCCTGGAGAACGCCCGGGGGATCTATCGGGCCGATTCGGCGCTGGACTATGTGACCCTCCTGGACCTCCCGGACGGCCGCACCACCGCCCTCTACGCCGAGGGCGACACCCTGCCGCCGGACCTCTATGGCTGGTATGTGGTCCATCCCCGGATCCTCTACGAGGTCCCCTACCGCGTGGACGCCTCCTACTGGCACCGATCCCCCGAGGAGTACGGCGTAGACCGGGATTCCTGGCTTCGCCACGAGGAGGATGTGTACGCCCACCCCGATCGGGGCGTGTTCTGGCGAACCCTCTTCCTCAGGGACAGCACCTACGGCCGCACTCCCCTGGACGCCGTGGCACCAGCCCGAACCCTCCAGGAGGCCGTCCAACGGCTCTACCGGTTCCAGGGATGGAACACCGGCGGCTTCATGTCCTTCGGCTACAAAACCCAGGACCTGCAACCCGTGGTGATCTATCGGAAGGCCTACGGCTCCTGTGGCGAGCAATCCATCCTGTTCGCCGCCCTCGCCCGCACCGCCCTGATCCCCACCTATGTGGCCATTGATATGGGCGAGGACCACCAGTGGAACGAGTTCTGGTGCTGCGGCCGATGGCACCACCTGGATGTCAACTGGGACACCCTCAAGGGAATAGACCACCCGGCCACCTCGGTGATGAAAAAGACGATCACCGCCGTCGTGGGCTGGCGACCCGACGATTCCCTCTTCGTGATCACCGGCCGCTATGTGGACACCGCCTCCGTGGACTTTCAGGTGACGGACCCCCGGGGCCACCCGGTGCCCGGCGCCCTGGTGGTGCTCCGCAGCCACTGGAACCACCGGGACATGCGGGCCGTGTGGGGCTACACGGACCACCGGGGCCTCCTGCATCTGCCCGTGGGGTACCAGCCTCCTCTGGGAAACGCCGTGGAGGTGCTGAGCCCCGTCGGCCTCACGGGCGTGGAGAACGCCCTGCACCAGCCCGGGAAACGGTACCACGAACACCTGGAGGTGCCCGGCACCGTGCCGGCAACACCCACCCACCCCGACACCCACCTGGTGGTAGAAAGCCAGGGCCTGCTCTGGGTGCACAATCCCATCACCTCCCGACCGTATCGGATCACAAGCACCACTCTGCGGACAGCCGGCTACGAGGGCACCCTGTTCCAGCCCGTGGAGGTCGGCCCCTGGTGGCCCATGGTGGAACGCCGGGGTCCCCACACCTGGCAGCTCTGGAATCCCCATCCCTACCTGACCCTGCGGGTCCGGGCCCGGATGGCCCTGCCCGTGCCCCCGGAACCCGCCCGGATCCACCTGACCCTGGCCCGTCAGCGCCTGACCACGGGCGAACCGGTGGCCTTCGCCGTGGACCTCCAGGCCCCGGCCGGCCTGAAGACCGCAGAACTCCGGCTCCTCCGGGGCGATGCCGTGGTCCGACGGATGCCGCTCCACGAACACGGGCAACCGGTGGAACGTACGCCCTGGCGACTGCTCCACGCCCGGGTCCAGGACACCCTGGCGACAGGCGCCGGCGGCCCCCTCCGGCCCGGCACTTATCGCGTGGTGGCCCTGCTCACCGACCTGGCCGGCCAGACGGCAACCTCGGAAACCCTGAGCCTGATCCTGCAACCCACCGGGCAGTTCCATCGGCAATGGGTGTACCAGGACGATCCCCACGCCCCCGAACCCTCGGCCTCCTGGATCCTGGAGTTCCAGGTGCAGGATACTCTGCGGCTCCTCTACGCCGAATCCCGGGCCCCCGAGGCCCGGGGCCTGGACCTGGACCTCTTCCTGTACCGGGATCAGGATCAGGATGGCCGGCCCTCCAGGAAGGAGACCGTGGCGAGTTCCACCTCGCCCACGAGCCACGAGGTGCTGCTCCTCCACTTCGCACCTCCGGGCCACTACTGGCTGTATGCCCAGGGGTGCACCGTGGAACACCCACCCCAGCCCTTTGACCTGGTGCTCTCCTTCGTGGTGGACTCGGCCGGCGTGGCGCGGGAACGACCCCTACGGGCCCGGTGAGCGGCCCGGCCGACGACCGTTCCACAGGGCCAGGATCCGGGCCCCCATCAGGATGAGAAAGGCCAAGAGGTACATCCAGGTGAGGAAGATGGTGGCCCCGGCCAGGATCCCGTAGATGGCCTGACGCCGCAGGACTCCTGCCGTGATCCGGGTGCCAAACCGCTGGAGTACGAACCAGGTGATGCCCACCCCCAGAGCCACGACCCCGCTTTTCCAGAAGGCCGGCCGACGGCTGGGAAACACCTGATACACGATGAGCAGGAACAGGGCAAAGGCCAGGAAGGTGACCAGCTGGCCCAGCGGGCCCAGGAGCCGCACCGGCAGCATCGGGCTCACCACCGCCACCAGGTAATCGGCCACGCCAGCCATGGAAAAGAAGGCCAGGGCCCCCAGGACATAGAGCAGGGAGAGCAGGCGACCCCGCAGGAAGCCCACATGCTTCCGGAGGTCCATCATCCGGTTGACCCCCACATCCAGGGCGTCAAACAGCCCCATGGCCACGAAGAACAGGGAGAGGATCCCGAAGGCACCAAAGGCCTTCCACTGGCTGGCGGCCGTCTGGATCTGCTGGAAGATCTCCTGGCCCAAACCCGGCGGCAGGAAGCCCAGGAGGCTGTGTTCCAGGGCCTGAAAGGCCTGGGGATTCTGGCCCAGGAAGAAGCTGGCCGCCGCAGCCGTCAGGAAGAGCACCGGGATCAGACCCAGCAGAAAGTAAAAGGCCACGGCCGCCGAGAGCAGAGGCCCCAGCCGCCGCTCAAAGCCCACCCACAGGGTGCCCAGACCCCGGAGCAGGTGCCAGCAGCCCCATCGGAAGCGGTGCCAGGTCATAGAACGCAAGTATAACGAACCCTTCAGGCGGTTGCCCGGCTCGCCAGGACTTGAAGGGTAGAAGAAGGCCGCATGTCCGGCCTCCAGAGTGAGAGAGGACGGGAAGGGCAAAGGCGGAAGCGGCGTTCGTCGCAACACGCCCCTGGCCCAGGACGACTGCCCCGTAGGAGCGGGTTTCAGCCGCGATGTTTTCAGCGGAAATGCTGCCACCCAAGGTTTCCGGCCCGGGGTTCCGGGTTCCAGGTTTTGTGTTTTCCTTTCTCTCCGGGGTCCCCAGGGGATTTTCGGAGAAAATCCCCTGGGGTGGTCTCCGGGGTCCCCACGGGATTTTCCCTGAAAATCCCGTGGGGTGGTTGTAGGAAAACGGTGCCGGAGCACCGCACTCCAAAGGGATCAAAGCGGTGCGCACGCACGCAGTCCAGAGCATAGGGACTGCGGCGGCCGGGTGCCGCTTTTGGAGTGCGGCGACCTGTCGCCGCTTTGGTTGGAGGAAAGCGGTGCCGGGGCACCGCACTCCAAAGTTGTTCTCCCTTTGGGGTCGTCGGACGGTGGTTTCCTTTTTCTACCGTGGGAGGTCCAGGGCGGTTCTCGGCAAAAAATGCCCTGGGGCGGCTCCGGGGTGGTCTCCGGAGTCCCCAATGCGGTTTTCAGAGAAAACCGCATTGGGGTAGGTTGTCGCCCCTGAAGGGGCTCCTCAGGAGGGGGATAGGGTCAGTACGGTAGGAGCGCCTTCAGGCGCAGACTCCCCGAACCCCAGCGTTGCAGGTCGTTTCCCTTCCCGGGGCCCCCAGGGGATTTTCTCCGAAAATCCCCTGGGGTGGTCTCCGGGGTCCCCACGGGGTTTTCCCTGGAAATCCCGTGGGGTGGTTGTAGGAAAGCGGTGCCGGGGCACCGCACTCCAAAAAGGGGGTTACGCACGCAGTCCAGAGCATAGGGAGTGCGGCGGCCGGACGTCGCTTTTGGAGTGCGGCGACCTGTCGCCGCTTTGATTTGGATCAAAGCGGTGCTGGAGCACCCCACTCCAAAGGGGGGATCGCCAGCCCCCCATACCTGCAAAGCGGCGAAGGCTTCGCCGTAAGATTGGAGGCCATGGAACCCACCGAGATGCGCCAGATGTTTGACCGGCTGGTGGACCGCTACGAGCGGTTGAACCACTGGCTCTCCCTGCGCATTGACCACTACTGGCGACGCCAGGCCCTGCGGTACCTGAAGCCACCCCTTCTGGACCTGTGCTGTGGCACCGGGGAGGTGGCGGCGCTTGTGCAGCGGTTCGGCCAGGACCCCGGCGTGGGCCTGGACTTCTCCGAAGCCATGCTGCGGCAGGCCCGGCAACGGCGACCCGATGCCCGCTTCGTCCTGGCCGATGCCCTGCACCTGCCCTTTGCCGACCAGCGGTTCCAGACGGTCACCTGCTTCTTCAGCCTGCGGAACATCCCCCACTGGGCCCGCCTCTTCGCCGAGGTCTATCGGGTGCTCCGGCCCGGGGGCACTTGGGTGCTGGTGGACATGACCCTGCCGGAACTCCCGTTCCGGGGGCCCTACCGCCTTTACCTGCGACACCTCCTGCCGCGGCTGGCAGCCCTGCTGGGAGCCCGTCGTGAGGACTATGCGTACCTGGCCCGATCCATCCACGGGTTCCCTGCCCCACGGGTGCTGTCGGCCCTGCGGGCGGCCGGGTTTCACCCGGTGGAGGCCCGCACCCTGGTCGGGGGCACTGCGGGCCTCTGGATCGCCCGCCGACCCCTCTCCTGAGGCGACCCCCTGACTGGCTTTACACCCCGAAGCATTTCATGTATAATTTGGCAAGGTATCATTGCTGAGTTTCCAATGGCAGAAATCAAGGAAAGGAGGGTGACCTTATGGACATTACCCGGACCACGCACTACACGCTGAGAACCTTAGTGGAACTGGCCATGCATGGGGAGAACGAGGTGGTCTCCAGCAAGGACATCTCCGAGCGGCAGTTGATCCCGCGCAGTTATCTGCCCAAGATCGTGCTGATCCTGTCCACCAAGGGCTTCGTGCGGACGGAGCGGGGGAAGATGGGGGGCCTCCGGCTGGCCGTGGATCCCGCCAAGATCACCCTGCTGGACATCCTGGAGGCCGTGGAGGGGCCGCTCTCCTTCAACCGGTGTGCCCTCTACCCCGAGGAGTGTCCCCACGGCAGCGTGTGCCCCCTGGGCCTGGCCTGGGAGCGGGTGCAGGAGGTCTTTGCCGAGGAACTCCGGAAGATCACGGTGAAGGACCTGGCCGAACAGGTCAAGGAGCAGCTGGCCCGCGACGCCGAGGCCCGGGCCACAGAGGAAGCGTCTTAACGCTTTGGCGTTTTATCTCCCTGGAGTCCCAGGGCCGCCCGCAGGAATCGGCCGGTGACCGACGCCGGGTGCCGCGCCACCTCCTCGGGCGGCCCTTCGGCCACCAACCGCCCCCCCTGGGCCCCACCCTCAGGCCCGAGGTCCAGGATCCAGTCCGCCGACTTGATGACATCCAGGTTGTGCTCAATCACGAGGACCGTGTTGCCCTTGTCCACCAGCCGCTGGAGCACCTGGATGAGCCGCCGCACATCCTCGTAGTGCAGGCCCACCGTGGGCTCGTCCAGGATGTACAGGGTGCGCCCCGTGGCCACCCGCGAAAGCTCCCGCGCCAGTTTGATCCGCTGGGCCTCGCCACCGGAAAGGGTGGTGGCCGGCTGCCCCAGCCGGATGTAGCCCAGCCCCACATCCTGCAGGAGCTGGAGTTTCCGCCGGATCACCGGGATGTCCCGAAAGAGCTCCAGGGCCTGGTCCACGGACATCTCCAGGACATCGGCGATGCTGTGGCCCTTGAACCTGACCTCCAGGGTCTCCCGATTGTACCGACGTCCCCGACACACCTCACAGGGCACATAGACATCCGGCAGGAACTGCATCTCAATGCGCAGGAAGCCTTCCCCCTGGCACGCCTCGCAGCGCCCTCCCCGCACATTGAAGGAGAACCGCCCGGGCTTGTACCCGCGAGCCCGGGCCTCCGGCAGGGAGGCAAACAACTGGCGGATCGGTGTGAACACCCCGGTGTAGGTGGCCGGGTTGGATCGGGGGGTTCGGCCGATGGGCGACTGGTCAATGTTCACCACCTTGTCCAGGTGTTCCAGGCCCTCCAGGGCCTCGTAGGGCAGGGGAAGATCCCCCGAGCCGTGGAAGTGGCGACGCAGGGCCCGGTACAGGGTGTCCTCCACCAGGGTGGACTTGCCGGACCCTGAAACGCCTGTCACCACCACGAAAAGCCCCAGAGGGATCCGTACGGTGAGGTCCTTCAGGTTGTTGCCCCGGGCCCCCCGAAGCACCAGGAACCGATTCCCTGGCCTGCGGCGACGCTCGGGCACCGGGATCTGGCGCCGGCCCGCCAGGTAGTCACCGGTCAGGGACTCCGGGAACGCCGGGATCCGGTCTGGCGGCCCCTGGGCCACCACCCGGCCGCCCTGTTCCCCGGCCAGAGGACCCAGGTCCACGATCCAGTCGGCGTGCTGGATGGTCAGGGGGTCGTGTTCCACCACGATCACGGTGTTGCCCAGGTCCCTGAGGTGCAGGAGGGTGCGCACCAGCCGCTCCGTATCCCGGGGATGCAGGCCCACCGTGGGCTCGTCCAGGATGTACATGACCCCGGTGAGGCCCGACCCGATCTGGGTGGCCAGCCGCACCCGCTGATCCTCGCCGCCCGATAGGGTTTCCGTGGGCCGGTCCAGGGTCAGGTAGCCCAGGCCCACCTCCAGGAGGAACCGGAGCCGATTCCGGATTTCCTTGAGCACCTGATGGGCGATCTGCTGCTGGCGCGGGGTCAGGCTCAGGTGCTCAAAGAAGGCCAGGGCCTCGGTGACGGACATCCGGGTGATCTCAGCGATGTTTTTGCCCTGAATCCGTACGGCCAGGGCTTCGGGCTTCAGACGGGTGCCACCGCAGGCCGGGCACGGCCGTTTCACCAGGTACTTGCCGATCTCCTCGCGCACCCAGTCGGAGCCGGTCTCCAGGTACCGCCGCCAGAGGTGGGGGATCACTCCCTCAAAGCCGTACACATGGGAATGCTGCTCGGGGTTCTGGTAATCAAAGGTGCCCTCTTCGTTGCCGTAAAGCACGAGGTTCTGAATCCGTTGGGGCAGTTTGTTCCAGGGCGTTTCCGGGTCCACGCCCAGGCGGCGCAGGGTGCGTTCCACGCGCCAGAGGATCGGCCCCCCCAGGATCTTGATGGCACCACCCACCGGCGCCTCGGGACGGGTGACCAGCAGGCGGGGATCCAGTTCCATGATGACGCCCAGGCCCGAGCACACTGGACAGGCCCCGTAGGGGGAGTTGAAGGAAAAGGTCCGGGGTTCGGGTTCGGGCATGGAAAACCCGCACCGTGGGCACATCAGGTTCTCGCTGAAGACCCGTTCCTCCTGGTCGGTGAGGATCTTGACCACCCCCTGGGCTTCCCTGAGGGCCTGTTCAATGGAGTCGGCGATGCGGGAGCGGTTCTCGGGTTTTACCTTGAGGCGGTCCACCACCACCTCAATGGTGTGCATCCGATAGCGGTCCAGGGTGGGGGGATCCTCCAGCAGGTGGATCTCACCGTCCACGCGCACGCGCACGAACCCCCGGCGGCGCAGGCGTTCAAACAGGTCGCGGTACTCGCCCTTGCGGCCCCGCACCACCGGGGCCAGGATCTGGATGCGGGTGCCCACCGGCAGGGCCAGCACGGCGTCCACCATTTCATCCACCGTGCTCTTTTTCAGGGGGATGCCGCAGTGCGGGCAGTGGGGCTCGCCGATGCGGGCGAACAGGAGCCGCAG